>JAAYVF010000090.1 GCA_012517325.1 Myxococcales bacterium
CAAAGCCCGATGCAAAACGGAAAATCGAAAGGGAACAACCAACTGGACGTGGGTCTATCAGGCCTCGGCTCCGAACTCTACGTAACCAAGGGGACATTTTTGCTGCACAGTTGAGGGGACATATTGCCTAAGTATAAACATCGCCGTCGCGCCTCTTGTCAGAAGCGGCAGGACTGATTAACCTGCCGTCAGAGGGACTGGAACGGGGATTTTGCATCGCGAGTGAAATTCAACCGGAGTAGTGGATGAAACCCAGTGTCTACCAGATGATCGAATTGGTCGGGACTTCCGAGAAATCATGGGAAGAAGCGGCGAAAAACGCCGTGGAAAAAGCCGCCGACCAATACAAAGACATGCGCATCGCCGAGGTCGTTTCGCTGGATCTCAAGGTGCTCAACAACCAGGTCGTCGCCTACCGCGCGCGCGTCAAGGTGTCGTTCAAAGTAGAAGACTGACCGGAAGCGAACCCCGCCATCAGCTCAACAGCCCTTCGATGATCAGGTCGGTGGCCTCCGTCTCGCTCAGACCGCGTGACAGAAGCGTCTGCAATTGTTTGGAATCCACGCTGCCGATGGCCGCCTCGTGTGTGACATGCGCCTTGGAGTTGCGCACCTCGACGATCGGCGCCGCGAGGGCCACGGCCTCGCCTTGAACGATTTCCTTGCAATCCACGTGGCCGCGCGCGAAGGGCGCCGAGGCGATCAGATTGTTGTAGATTTCCGCGCGGGACTGATCGCGGGCGGCGATATATGTGTTGAGCAACCCGCGTGCGCCCTCGCCGGCGAGATGGGCCGACTCGCGGATGATGAGCGTATCGTTTTTCGTCGCGCTGACCCGAGCCGTCATCTCCACCACGCCGCGCGCCTGGCAGACGGTTTCGTAGTCGATTTCCATCTTCCCGACGCGCCCCTTGATCAGCTCGAATTCGGTTTTGAAGCGCGCGTCCTCGCCCACGAAAACCTTTGCCTTCGGAACGACGTGGACGCCGCCGCTAGGTCCATGAACATGCCGCTCGAAATAGGTGTAGCGGGCCCCCTTGCCGATATGAATGTCGGCGTCCATCAAATGTTGCACGTCGACGGCGTTCGGGAAGGTGCAATGTGCGGTAATCGAAATCTCGGCGCCATCCTCGAGTTGGACGTGCATGAGAATGCGCTGCACGCCGGCGTCCGCCAGCATGCCGAAGCACAGATGAACCGGCTTGGCGATTTTCACTCCGGCCAGTACGCGCAGATTCGCCTCGATGCCGTCGGGCAGTTCGGTCGCCGTGATTTCCAAACCGGGAACGAGATGCAGGCCGAGCACCCGGTTGTGGTTGATCTCCACGTGCGCCACGTCGTCGGGCAGGTGATGATCCAGGTTGATGGATTCGAAAATCTCGCGGATGGTGTCGTCGATCGACATGTCATTCTCCCGCCAGCGGTAGGTTCGGGTGGTCGCAGGGCCGGCAATGGTTGTTGAACCGCAACTGGATTTTATCCACCGCTCCCTGGTCGATCAGCTGGCCGCAGCACATCAGGAAGGCGTGTTCGGCCTGCTGCAGCACGGCCATGCTGTGCGTGATCAGAATGATCGTCGCGCCGCCGGATTTGAGGATTTTAATGGCCGCGAAGATGCGCTCCAGCGCCTCGACATCAATCCCCGAATCGGGCTCGTCCATCAGGACCAGTTTCGGTTCCATGGCCAGGATCGAGGCCAGCTCGATCCGTTTCCGCTCGCCGCCGCTCAGGGTTTTATCGACCGCGCGCGCGAGGTAACTCGACGGATCCAAGCCCACCAGATCCAACATTTCGCCGACATGGCGCGTGGATTTGTCGCGGGCTCCGGCGGCAATGAATTTATGTACCGACAAACCTTCAAAGCGCGCCGGTTCCTGCCAGGCGAGGGTCATGCGCAACCGCCGCGCCCGCTCGTCGACCGGCAGGGATTTGATCGAATCGCCGGCGAAATAAATATCGCCGGTGTAGTTCTCATAGCCCGGCAAACCCATGATCGTGCCGGCCAATGTCGATTTGCCCGCGCCGTTGGGGCCGATCAGGGCATGGACGTGATTTTCCCAAAAGTCGATGGAAAGATTGTTCAGAATCTTTTTCCCGTTGAAGGCCATCGTCAAATTCCGGATTTCCAGAATGCCCATCGGCCACGCTCCTTTTTTGGACGGTAGAGAAAAAGATAAGTCCTGTCGCCCGGTTTCGCAGCGGGAAATCTCCGCCCCGGCGGATATTTTATTTCGCGGGTGTCGATTCGTTGGACAGGGAAGGGGTATAACTGCAATTGATCCGGTAATTGCATGGTTTTTTGCAATCGCGCATCTGCTCGCGAAAGCGCTTCGCACCAGGCGAAAACCAAAGCGTTCGCGGGTCGTCGCGCAACTCGCCGATTCTTCCGCAGAGATCGCACGCGGTGACGCCGCCGTCGGCCAGAACGATCAGATTGTCGTCGCCGAGGGGGCAGGGGCGGTCGGCCAGGAATTTCAGCGGGTCGGTGAAATATTCGCGCCACAGGGCGAATTGCGACGGGTCGTTGTCGATCGGGAAGCCCTGCCGCCGCAGTTCGGTCAGTTGCTCCAGCGTCGTCAGAACGGTTTCCAGATCCCGTGGCTCCCGCGGCCACAACGGGTCGGTTGTGAAGAAATCGTTGGACCACGGTTGCCACAGAGTCGGGACGACGGCCTGAAACCGATGCGAGTGCAGGCGGAAATTTTTCACCAGGTGTCGGGTCAGGGCGGGCAGTTCGGCCGCGTTGATCCGGTTGATCGTCGAAACGACGCCGACCGTCAGGGCCGAGTGGTGCGTCAGGTATTGCAACATATCCATGACGCCTTGGTAGAGCCCGGGACCGTTGCGCAAGCGGTCGTGGGTTTCGCCGATGCCGTCGAGCGACACGTTGAGGATCGCCAGCCCCGCTCCGGCGAGCCGGTCGACCGTCATGGCCGTCAATCGCGAGCCGTTGGTGTTGATCGTCGGCAGAAAACCCAGACCGGCGGCATGGGCGACGATTTCTTCGAGGTGCGGGTAAAGCAACGGTTCGCCGCCGGTCAGAATGACGCGCCGCGGCCGGGGCAGCCAGGCGGCCAGCCGGTCGAGAAAGGTCCGCAGATCGGCGGGCGAGGGCTCCTGAGCGGGATGCAAACCGGCGCGGCAACCCAGGCAATGCAGGTTGCACCGCGAGGTCACGCAGAGATTGATGAACCACGGCAGGCCGTCATTCGGCCGCCAGAGAAATCGGGTCGGGTCGAGGCCGCTCATGAATCTCCCGGTGTTTTACGGTTGCCGATTTCAGTATATCGCGGTCAGCAATCATTTCCAGTCGTCGTGGATAGTTGTTCGGGCGTCACGGTCTTGGCGTGAAGAGCCACGGCCGTGATCGAAAGATTGAAAAATCCGAACAGCATTTTTCGATACCCTCATCTCCATAGAGCCCTTCTTCAGTCATTTGGTTGTTGGGGGAAACTCAACCTTCAACCGATTCGAGGACTCTTTCAGTATCTAAAAGTGTGAAAGAAATTGTACGTTATCCATATCGAAGGGTGCGATTCATTTCGGGGTGCCATGGTCTTCGATCCGCTAGGATCGATGGCCATGCCGAGCGGAAGCGGTGTTTGGATGCGTTAGCGGGCGGACGAATCAGCAGCCGCAGCCGCCGACCCGGCCATCGTCGTCATCCTCCCCGGTCGGCTTATCGTTTTCCGGATACACGCGTTCGACGGAATTCACCTGCAGAAAAATCTCTCCACGGCTGGAAACCATGGATCCAGTCTGCCCGAGAAAAGCATTGTGCGTTGGCATGATCGGAAGAGTCCGGTCGACTTCCAATTGGCCATTCAGGTCATAGACCAGGTAAAATACCTTTTTCCGGCCCCTGGTGCCCTCGTCATTATAGATATCGCCATAACTGCCAAACAAATAGGTCTTGTCGCGTTCCAGAAAGGTTTTTTGGATCGAATATCCTTGCTGGTCCCTCTGTTCATTCTCGTCCCACGACCAAAGAACGGCTCCGTTTGATGAATCGATCCTCGATAGAACTACTCTTTCATAATTGTAATATTCCACCGTGATATTCCGATCGTCCCCCCACGAAAGTTCACCGATAAAAATGCAGTCTTCGATCCATATACTATGTTGTTCCGAGATTTCGCCATCGGTGGATATCGAGGCGACGATAAACTCTCCCGCGTTGATCTTTGAATCGGTGACCTTCGTGTCCATACCCACAAAAAGTAGCTCATCATCTTCCTGGTAAAACCTAAAACCTGTTGTGTAGTCCAAAACAAAGAAAAAATTACTCGTCGCATGCAACGCCATTTCGATTTTCCAGGCTTCCTGGCCGTCTGTATCGATTTTAGCGACCAGATATTTTTTAGCGTTTTCTACTTCAGAATAAGAAGCGACATATAGATTTCCTGCTTCATCCGTCGCGATACCCGCGAACTGAGAATCATTGATTTCGAAAGCATATTTCTTGTTACCCTGCTGGTCGTATTGCCGGATTAGGATTGACTGCTGCTGGAGGGATTCGTCCCTGAGAAGAATGATGATAAGGTCTCCCGACGAATGGTAGAACATCTTCTTGATATATATCTGCCCTTCGTCGCTGAATGTTTTTTCCCAAGCCTCGTTTCCCAATGCGTCATAAACCCTGATCGAATAAAAGTCATTTCGATAGCATTGCATCGCCACATTTCCATTGTCGCCGGCAACCAGTTCCAAATCTTGGGCGAAGTCTAGATTGATCTCGTTTTTCCATATAATTGTTCCGTCGGCATCGATCCGTTGCAAATATTTGCTACCGTCGGCCCGACTGCTGTCTTTTGAAAGAATGTAAATATTCTCACCGTTTGGACTGATTGTTGCCGCTTCGATTTCACCAAAAGGCCCCCAATACCCTTCGCAGTAGCCCGTTTCATCATATCGAACTATATAGAGCCCCTCGTCCAAGCCGAGGTATTTCTCGGCCCTCGCCGGTGCGCAGACAATGAAAATAATGACAATTATTGCCTTAATGATCCGCATTTGGCACCTTTCCAAATCCCTCCAACAGATACATTCCTCCTCCTGTTTTGAGGGCAATTCCGGGTGCAATTCCGGGGCAATTCCGGGGGGCAATTCCGGGGACACATTACTTATCTCCCGGCAATTCCGGGGACACATTACTTATCTCCCACCGCTTTTCGCTTTTCGGATTTCCGATGGATTTAGAGGGACAGTATCTACAAATTGGAATTTCTGGAGCATTATTTAACTCCATCCTTCGACCACCGTCGGAATTTCTCACA
>JAAYVF010000091.1 GCA_012517325.1 Myxococcales bacterium
AAAGCCCGATGCAAAACGGAAAATCGAAAGGGAACAACCAACTGGACGTGGGTCTATCAGGCCTCGGCTCCGAACTCTACGTAACCAAGGGGACATTTTTGCTGCACAGTTGAGGGGACATATTGCCTAAGTATAAACAGCAGAACCGGCGGGCCTCCCCAGGAGGGTCACCGATTCCGGCCGGCGCCTGGAAAGATGGGGAATTCACTCCACCGCGTCGTCGTCGTGCACCGGCCAACGGCGGATCATGAAGTAGGCGCCGGCGAAATAGACGACGAACTGCGCGGCCATCCAGCCGAAGTAGGGCAAAATGTCGATCAGGCGGTCGCTCTTGGCCATGGTGATGCGCATCGCCTGCAGGGCCGGGGTCACGGGGAACAGCGCGGCGATGACCTTGATGTAGGGCAGCATCTGGTTATAGGGCCAGGCGAAGCCCGACATCATGAACAGCGGCGTCGAGACGAACATCAGCAGTTGGAAGGCGACGTAGCGGTCGCGGCAGAAGTGGGCCACCGCCACGCTCACCGGCATCATCGTCAACTGGAAGATCACGAACACCAGGAACGACAGGCCGACGCTTTTCAGGGTCCAGCCGGAAAGCGGCGCGATCACCAGCAGCATCAGCGCCGTCGCGTACAGATAAAAGGCCATCTGCGCCCAGTATTTGCCCTCGAGGTAGGCGAAGGGCCGCGACGCCCGGTAATCGAACTGGTTCAGTTCGCGGCGCATCCCGACCGAAAACGCCATGGCGATCAGCAGCAATTGCTGCATGACGACCAGGAACACGCCGGGGACGAAGAAATTGCCGTAACCGGTCGTCGGGTGGAACAGGTAGCGGATGTCCTGCTGGATCGGCGAGGTGCGCTGCCTGGCCAGCGCGCTGGGCACGCCTTGCGAAAAGAAGTACCGCCGCCCAAGTTCCTCGTTCAGGGCGCCCACCGCGCCGAACACCGCCGGATAGGCCACCGAATAGGCGTACATGTTACCGGCCTCGATCCACAGCGTGACGTCGGTCTGCTCCCGTTTCTTGAAGCGGGTCGAAAAATCCGCCGGAATCTGGATCAACGCCTCCGCCTGCCGCCCGATCAGCATCTTCCGGCCCCGTTCCAGCGAATCCAGGCGGCCCAGCACCTTCATGTTCTGGGTGGCCGAAAGATAAACCGACATCCGCCGCGACAAGGCCGAGTTGTCCTCGTCGACCAGCACTACCGGCCGCTGTTCGGCCTGGTTTTTTTTGTACAGCCAGGAAATGACCGGCGGATAGAACAGCGGCAGTCCCAACAGAATCACCAATACCAGGCGGCCGATCCGGAACAGGAATTTCCATTCGTCGAGGATCATCACGCCGACGTAACGCTCGCGCTCGAGCAGGCGCTTCCCCAACCGACAGAGCAGGCCCGGCCGCTTCATCCCTTCGCCCTCGCCCGCCGCACGGCGCGCCGCACGGCCACGCAAATCGCGATCACCACCGCGTAAAAGACCGCCTGGCCCGCGAATTGCCGGAAAACCACGCCCATCTCGCCCAAACCGATCGGATAATGCATGTACATGCGGCTGCCGACCATGAAGGGCGTAAAGGGAATGATTTTCCCCAACAGGGCAATCAGCGGCGGCATGGTGTCGGCCGGCCAGGTCACGCCGCAGATCATCAACGACAACATGCCCATGACGATGGTCGCCTCGAAGGCCATCATCGGCAGGGGGATCAGTTGATTCATCCCGGCCGCGAGCATGATGTCGAGCAACAGAAAGACCGCGAGGTTGACCAGGACCACGTAAAAAGGGCTTTCCGGCGGCAGATTTTCGTAGGGCAGAAAAACGTAAAAGAAGAGCAGGCCAACCACCAGCGACACGAGAAAATTGGCCGCCAGGCCGCCGGCCAGTTCCGCGTCGGTCGCCGGGCGGAACGGCGGCAGGTACAACGTCACGCACAAAATCAGGATGAAGACGTGCAGGAAAAAGAAGAGCAGGCCGGGGATCAGGTAAATGCCGTAATTGGCGCCCGGATTGAAGTTGGAAAACTCGTTGACGGCGATGGGCAGCACGCGGGCCATGGCCTGGTTTTTCTGCTCGCCCATCTTTTTGACGACCGTCATTTGAATGCCCACCGAAACCGTCGTCAGCGTCCGCGCCACCGCCTTGTAGAGGTTCTTGCCGATCAGGATGTTGCTCATGTCGACGCTGACCACGACCGTGCCCTTGCGGCCTTTTTTGATGTCGGCCGAAAAGTCCGCGGGAATGTACACCACGCCGGCCAGTTCGCCGCTCACCAGCATGCCTTCGGCCTCGGCCAGGGTCCGGAACGACACGTCGACCAGCCGCACCTCGCGGTTGGCCAGGATGTATTCCTTCACCGTGCGGCTGATTTTCGAGTTGTCGTGATCGACGATCGCCAGCGGCAGGCCCTGGACCACCATCGTGTGGTAGACCTCCATCGCCAGCCACGACATGACCAGCAGCAGAAAGATCATGAGCTGGTAGCGGCGCCGGGTCGCCAGGCGGTGCAGTTGGTCGCGCAGTCCGCGCCGGAAGAGCGGCCAGGACACGCGCGGAATGAAGTACTTCAGGAGCATGCGGGCGTTACTCCACGGTCCAGCGCACCGTCATGCCCGGCCGCAGGCCCGCGATCGCCGTCACCGGCCGGGCCCGCACCTCGAAGCTCTTCAGATCGAAGCTGTTGCGTTCCTGCGTGGCGCGCCAGGTGGCGAAATCCGCCAAGGGCGCCAGGTGGAAAATCTCCAGTTCCACTTTCTGGCCCAGCGCCGGCACTTCCACGGCGATCTTCTGCCCCTTCTGGATTTTCTTCAGCAGGTCCTCGCGCACCGAGAAGGTGATCCACATATCTTTCAGATCGACGATGGTCAGGATGGGGAAGCCGGTGGCGGCCAGTTCGCCCTTGTGCAGGACGATCTTGGAGACCTCGCCGTCCAGCGGCGCGACCTGAATCGATTCCTTGTCGTAGGATTCGACCTCGGTGCGGACGCCCTCGGCCTGGCGCACCAGGGCGCCGAGCGCTTCTTTCTCTTCGTCGCGGGCGCCCTTCTGGACGGCGTCGTTCTGGGCGCGGGCCATTTCGTATTGCGCCACCGCGGCCTGGTACTTGGCGTCGATTTCGTCGAACTGCGCCTTGGGAATGGCTTTCTTTTCCAGCAGGACGGTCAGGCGGTCGTACATTTTTTTCATCACGTCCATCTGGGCGCGAGCCATGTCGAGCTGCCGGGCGGCGGCGCGCTTCTGTTCCTCGCGCGCCCCCTTGTTGGCCATCTTGAATTGCGCCTTGGCCGCGTCGATCACCGCGTTGACCTGATCGAGTTTCGCGGCGATGGTTTCGCGGGAGATCGTGGCCAATTCCTGGCCTTCCTTGACCTGATCGCCCTCGGTGACCTTCAAATCCTCGACCCGTCCCGGGATTTTCGAGGCGACGTCGATCTCGGTGGCGTCGACCAGTCCGATCAGCACGGTCTTTTTCCCGCCGCCGCAACCGGCCGCCAATCCCAGGATCACCAAAACCGCCAAAAACCAGCCCACGCTTTTCATCGTATTTCCCCGGTAAAGTCCGGCGCCTGGCTCGGCTTGGCCAGGATGCCTTCGAACATGGGTTGCAAAATGTGCCGTAAAACCCGGTCGCGAACCTCCGGCCGGCGCAGATCCTCGGTCCACAACGCCGCCATCAGCAACCGGCGTTGAAAATAGGTCATGCACAACCCGACGACGCTCAGCACCAGCTGCCGCGCGTTCAGGTCGCGGCGGAAAACGCCCAGCTCGATCCCCCGCTCAAGCGAACGGATCAACTCGCTCAGCCCCTCGGACAGCAGGTTGACCAGGTTGCCCCGGCTCCATTGGCCGCCCTGCAGGCTTTCCCAGGCCAGCAAGCGGACGAACGCCGGGTTCTCGACCAGGAAGTCGAAAAAATTCCGCAGCAGAATGATCGTCTGTTCGTATGGATCGTCGGATTTGCGGATCAGGCTGCGACTGGCCTGCAACAACTGTCGCAGATTGTCTTTCAAAACCTCGAGGTACAGGTCTTCCTTCTTGCCGAAATAAAGGTAGATGAGTCCCTTGTTGACGCCCGCGTGCCGCGCGATGTCGTCCACCCGCGCCGCGTCGAATCCCTTTTCGGCGAACTCCAGCTCCGCCGCCTTCATCAGCAGCCGTTTGGAACGTTCCGCGTCGCGTTTGCGAATTTCCGCCATCGGTCGGGCCTACTCGCCTGCGCCGGGATCGGGCGAGGCGACCGGCGCGGCGCTTTCGGGCACCCGGCCGGGATCATTGCCCATGGCCAGCCGCAGCGCGGCCAGGTTGGTCAGCACGTCGTACCGGGCGGCGATCAGGTTGCTCTGGGCGCGCGTCAGCAGGGTCTGGGCGTCGGTGACCTTGAGCGATTCGGACAGGTTTTCCTGGAAGCGCAACTGCTGAATCCGCAGATTTTCCTCGGCTTGCGCCGCGGCCTTGGTGGCGATGTTGTACCGCAGCATCGCCGCTTCGAGTTCCTGCAGCTTCTGCTTCGCCTGCAACTGCACCAGCGACTCGACCTCGCGCGCCTTCCACCGCGCCTGCTTGGCCAGCGCTTCCGCGGCGCGCGCGTCGTGGTACTTCCGGCCCCATTCCCAGAAATTCCATTGCAGCGACAACCCGGCGAACATCTCGGTTTCCTCGTAGAGGATGATGCCCTGGGTGTATTGATACCGCGCGATGCCCGCCACGGTCGGGGTCAGATCCCACCAGGCGAGCTTTTCCACCGCTTCCAGCGCCTTGGCCTTGCCGCGCACCGCCGCCAGGTCGCCGCGCCGCGACAACGCCGATTCCTGCGCCTGCTGCACGTTGACCGGTAAATTGGTCGGCACGATGAAGTCGTCTTCTTTCAACACCAATTCGGAATCCAGCGGCAGGCCGAGCTGGTGCGCCAGCGCCGAGCGCGCCAGCGACAGGCCCGATTGCGCCCGGATATGCATCTCTTGGACGTTCGCCAGTTCCACCTCGGCGGCCAGCATTTCCGCGCGGCCGATGAACTCCTGCGCCTCGAATTCCTTGGCTTGCTCGACATGCGCCGTCACGGTTTCGACCGCCGCCCGCGCCACTTCCTCCATCTTCTGCACCGACAACACCCGGTAGTAGGCCTCGATCGTCTGGAACACGACTTCCTGACGCGTGCGCTCGCCGAGGCGCTTCACCGCTTGCTCGCCCGCCGACCGCGCCTGATAGCCCTGATAAACCGAATACAGCGGGGTGAGCGGCTGAATCGCCGTGATCATGAATTGCTCGGTATAGTCGGCGCGCATCTCGATGGGCGGAATCGCGCCGACGATCGAATCCAGCAGTAGCTTGACGTCCGGCGACAGCTTGATGAAGTCCATCACGTCGATGTCGTAGGCCTCGTTCCACTGCAGCATCTGGCCTTCGGCGCGAAAGATGGGCCCGAAGCGGGCGAGCGCGCTTTTTGTTTGCGCCTCGGCCTCTTCGACCTGCGCCTCGGAAGTTTTCAGCGAGTAGTTGTTTTGCAGCGCCAGTTTGATCGCTTGCGGCAGATCCAGCGCCGTCGGTTCGGCCGCCGCGGCGATTCCCACGGCGACAAAAATCGCGAGCAGCGCCATCGAGCAGGAAAAGATTCGCATGAGCTATCCGCCTCTTTATAACTAACCGGTTAGTTATATAAACGCGATGCCGCACCGTGTCAAGAATAAATCCGGGGATTTTTTTCGCGCGATGATTATACTCGTCGGAGGGAAAAAACCCGCGCCTGAAGGAGCGAACCGACTTGAAACACTACACTTTCGACGATTGTCTGGCCATTGTCCGGCGCTTGCGCAGCCCGAATGGCTGCCCATGGGACAACGAACAGACCCTGGAATCGGTGCTGAAATACTTCCAGGAAGAGGTCTACGAAGCGCTCGATGCCGCCGACCGCCGCGACTGGCCGGGGCTGACCGAGGAACTGGGCGACGTGCTTTGGGAAATCCTGTTCCTGGCCCGCATCGCCGAGCAGGAAGACCACTTCACCATGGAAGCCGTGCTGCAAATCCTCGGCGAAAAAATGGTCCGCCGCCACCCGCACATTTTCGGCGACGCCCGAATCGAAAACAGCGATCAGGTGTTGGCCCAGTGGTCCGAAATTAAAAAGCAGGAAAAAAAGACCGCGACCCACGCCGGGGTGCTGACCAAGGTGCCGGGTTCGCTGCCGGCGCTGCTGCGGTCCTATCGCCTGAGTGAGCGCGCCGCTTCGGTGGGCTTCGACTGGGAAAACGCCGGTCAGGTCTGGGCGAAGGTCGAGGAAGAAAAAGGCGAGTTGGCGGCGGCGATGGCCGCCGGCGACCGCGCGGCCGTCGAGCACGAATTGGGCGACCTGATTTTCGCCCTGGTCAACCTGGGCCGTCACCTCGAGATCAACGCCGAGGACGCCGTGCGCCGCGCGGCCAACCGGTTCGTCGCGCGTTTCGAGGCGGTCGAGGCGACCTACGCCGGCCGCGGCGAGAAAATGGCCGACAAAACGATCGCCGAACTGGAAGCCGAATGGCAGGCGGCCAAAAAACGGGTTGGCTGAGGTATCATTCAGCTATCCACAAAAACTGGGGAAATGCCTGTGGATAAACCGCGGAGTGAATACATTTTGATACCGAAAAATAGGTGTTTTCTCCGCCTTGCACCATTTCGGTGCAAAAGAAATTTCAGATTTTCCCTCGCGAAGGAGGCCACTGGTGGGATGGTTTAAAGACCTGTGGGACGGCAAGGCCAAGGAAGCGGAAACCGGGTTCGCACAGGTGACCGATCAGAGCTTCGCCGAGCTGGTGTTGACCGCCGAAAAGCCGGTGCTGCTGTTTCTCTGGAGCGGCACCTGCCCCTACTGCCGCAAGATGGTTCCCAACGTGAAAAACGTTTTGCAACGCAACCGCGAGCGGATCGTCGGCGTCCACGCCAACGCGACCGAGGTGCCGGCCGTCGCCGAGGCTCTCGACCTGCGCGGCGTCCCCGCCACCGTCTTTTTTCTGAAAGGTAAGGTCGTCGAACACCTCGCCGGCTTCGTCCCGGAAGAACGGCTGGAGCAGGCGATCGAAAAGCTTTTACAAGTACAAGCGCCCTGACCGACGTCACATTTTTTCTACGCGCCGAAACGCAAAAGCGGCCGAGAGGCGCTGGCCCCCCGGCCGCTTTTTATGGTTCAGCCTCGTTTTATTCTTCCGGGCACTACGGATAATCCTCTTCGCCGAACGGCTCGGTGTAGAGGATATTGACCGCGTTGGCGTGGACGGTCATTCCTCTCGATGGATAAGAAACGCCGTCCGTCAAGGTGACAGTAGCGCTGGTCGGAGAACTTGACACGGGATACCCGAGAATCCAGAAACTG
>JAAYVF010000092.1 GCA_012517325.1 Myxococcales bacterium
CGGAGGGCGGGCCGGAAGAAGTGGCTTGGTGATCTACTCCGACGAATACGGCCCCAATCCCGAACTTACCGGAACAAGCCCAATCGACGGCAGTTTCTGGATTCTCGGCTATCCCGTATCAAGTTCTCCGACCAGCGCCACTGTCACCCTGACGGACGGCATCACTTCTCCGTGGAGAGGAATGACCGTTTACGCCAACGCGGTCAATATCCTCTATACAGAGCCGTTCGGAGGCCCGACAAACCCCGGCTGTTCCGAGGAATAATTTATACCGGCTGAACCGAATCGAGCGGCCGGGGGGCCAGCGCCTCTCGGCCGCTTTGATAGCGCTTGAATAGCCTCATTCAGCCGGCAATCGTTAAAATTGGGAAATGACGAATGATGACCATGCGTCAAGAAGCATTATCTCTTCGGAAGACCTTGCCATTATCGGCATAAAAACCAGTGAACGCCGCTCAATCCAGTTTGAATTTGGGTAGGTGGTCGCGGAAGAAGCGCTCCAGGCGGAGGTTGATGATTTCGGGATACTCGACCACGGTGTAGTGCGTGCCGTTGGGAACCACGAACAATTCGGCGTCCTTGATGCGATCCGTCATGAGTTGGGCGGTAGCCAGTGGCGTCATCAGATCCTTGGTGCCGGCCGTGATCAGCGTCGGCACGGCGACCTCCGGCAGATAGGGCGTGGCGTCGTGCTCGTTGACCAGCAGCATCATCCGCCAGTAAACCGGGAAATCCAGCGAGGCGAACCCCGCCACCATCTCGCCGAAGAAGTCGTCGTTGGCGGTAAAGATCTGCATTTTACGCATGACCGGAAGCGTCCAGGATTGTTGGAGGAGCCAGGCGAAAAGTTCCGCCGGCGCCTGCCCCAGCAGCGAAGCGAACTTCAACACCGAAACCGCCAGCTTTTCGAAGCCCGGGACGCCGTAGGCGGTCGACAGCAGGTGCCCCGGCGCGCCGTTGATGAGGACTAGCAATTTCACGCGGTCGGGACGTTGGTGATAGGCTTCGAGCGAAATCTGTACGCCCATCGACCAGCCGCCCAGCACGAAACGTTTCATGCCGAAGTGATCGGCCAGCGCGAACAGGTCGGCGGCGTGGTCCTCGATCCGCAGCTTGTCCCAATCGGCCGGCGTCCCCGAGGAATAATTGCCGCGCGCTTCCCAGGTCAAAATCCGGCAGGCCCGGCCGAAGCGTTCGGCGACGTATTTCCAGGTGATCAGCGGCGTGCCCAGGCCCGGCGCGATGATCCAGTCGACGGGTCCGTCGCCGTAAAGGCAGGCGGTCAGCGGCGTGCCGTCGTGTCCCGGCACGACGACTTTTTGCACGGGGGCGTATATCTCGGCCATGTGTCACTCGCGTTCGCTGGTCGCCGGGGACGCCGCGCGGCCGTCCCGCGGCGCCTCATTTTTTATCGAGAAAGCCCAGCAGTTTGTTCAGATCGACTTCCTGCCACTCGTCCTTGCTCTTCCGGCCGGGCTTGACCGGCCGGTGGCCGAGGATGTCGGCGAGCGGATCGGGCTGGCTTTCCTGAAGATTCAGCTCCGCGGCGACCTTGTCGAGCATCGCCACGGTCAGAGTCCGGGTCTTTTGCAGAAAGCCCTCGAGCAGGAGGTTGTCGGCCAGCGCGTTGAGCACCCGCGGCGATCCCTGGCCGTGAAAATGCAGCCGCGCCGCCACGTCGGGCGGGATGAGGCCTTTCTTGCCGCCGGCGACGTTGACGCGGTGAGCCAGGTAAGCCAGGGTATCGGCCTCGTCGTACCGTTGCAGGTTGACCCGCAAGGCGACGCGCTGGCGCAGCGGTTCGTCCAGTTGCAGATTTTCCTCGACCTCGGGCAGGCCGAAGAACACGAAATTGATCAGCTTGCGGCCCTGCGCCTCGATGTTGAGCAGGCCGCGGAATTCCTCCATCAACTCGCGCGTGCCGAACATTTGCGCTTCGTCGATGAGCAGCGCGACGATCTGCCCCTTTTCGTCGATGATCCGCAGGCGGTCGTAGATCTGGCCGAGGACCTCCAGCTTGTTGTGCTTGGGGTGTTCGACGCCGAGCAGTTGGGCAAAGCGATGCAGCAGCCAGTCGGCGGTCACCTCGGAATGGATGACGATCAGCAGCGCTTTGTGGAAGCGCGTTTCGTCGAGGCTTTCGAACAGGCGGCGGGAGAGCGTCGTTTTGCCCGCGCCGATTTCGCCGATGACCAGACTCAGGCCCCGGCGCTGTTCGAGGGCGAAGCGCAGCTTGTTCAGGGCGGTTTCGTGCGAACGGCCGTTCCAGAAGAAGATCGGGTCCGGCACGTTGGAAAACGGCTCGCGCTGCAAGCCGTAGAAATCAAGATAGCTCATCAAACATACCCGATATTGTCGTCGCCGCCCTTTTTGCCGCGGCCTTTCGAGCACTCGGCGATTTCCGCCTTGGCGCCGCGGTAATTGCTGGATTTCTTGTCGACCTCGACGAACAGCGCCTTGGCTTCCTTGAAGTTCCCTTGCTTCTTGAGCGCCACCGCCAATTCGAAGGTCAAATCCAGTTGCACTTGCTCGTCCTCGCCGCCGGATTGCCTGGCGGTTTCGAGGTATTCGACGGCCATGTCGTATTTGCCCAGGCTGGAATAGCACTGGCCGAGTTCGTAATTGACCTCGAAGGTCAACGAGCCGTCGTCCTTGGTCAGCGCCTTTTCGAATTCGGCGATGGCCTCCTCGATTTGGTCCATTTCGCGGAACGCGATGCCCAATTCGTAATGCGTCTGCGCCGAGCTGGAGGACCGCATGTCGTCCGGCAGGCTGGACACGAAGGATTTGAACACGTCGCCGTTGGTGTCCGCCGCGGCGGCTTCCTTTTCGCCCGTGCCCAGGTCGTCGATCAGGTCGGCGAGCATGTCGCCGCCGGCCGGCGCTTCCTTCGCCTTGCCGGTTTCGGCAAAGCCGAAAATTTCATCGAGCAGATCGGGCGCCGCGGCCGATTTCACCGCCGGCTCCGCCGGCATCGCGCCGCCTTCGAGTTCGTTGATCAGCTCGGCCATCAAATCGTCGCCGGTTTCGGCGAACACTTCGCGCACGGGTTCGGCCTTGGCTTCGGCCAACCGGTCCGCGGCGCTCTCCGCCGCCACGCTCTCGCCTTCCACCTCGGCGATCGCCTCGGCCCTGGCCTCGGCGAGCGGCAAGGTTTCGTCCGGCGTGCTTTCGGTGAACGGCCGGAACTCTTCCAGAATGCGGCTGGGCGTCTCCGCGGCTTTCGCCTGGCTCGCGCTGGTGGTCATGAACTCGTCAGGCGAAATTTCCGCGGTGGTGAACAGCGTTTCCTTGGCGGCCTTTTCCTGCGCCGCTTTTTTCTCGGCGAAGATGTCGGAGGTGCCGTAGACGATCCCTTCGACCAGATCAACCTTTTCCCGTTGGGCCGGTTCCGCTTTCTCCACCGGTTCGGCGACGCCGGTGCTGCTCAACAAGCCATCGAGCGCCTCGACGAATTCTTCCTCGGCCGGCTTGCTCTCGAACAGTTCGGCTTCGAGATCCGCCGCCTCGGCGGCCAGGGCGGCGTCGACTTCCTTGGCGCCTTCCTCGGGGAACAAATCTTCTTCCGCCGGGACGGGTTCGGTCGCTTCTTCCAGCAGGGCTTCCACCTTTTCCTCGGGAGCGACCACCACCGGTTCGGCCGGCGGTTCGGGAATCCGGAACTCCTCTTTGGCGGAGGGTGCGCCGGTTTCGCCGACATCGCCGAAGACATCGATATCGTCGACCTCGGCAGCGGGGGCTTCGGCGAAGACGTCCTCTTCGACCGCATCGGCGACGTCGGCGGTTTTTTCCGCCTCGGACTGGATTTGTTCGGCTTCGCCCCAATTGATGTCGATCTCTTCGTCGCTGGCCACGGAGGTTTCATCCAACTGCTGCAGCGTGAAGACATCGTCGGCGATCGGTTCTTCCATGCCTTCGGCCGGCGCCACGGCGGGCGCGGTCTCGACGTGCAGGGACGCGAGGCGGGATTTCGCTTCCGGATCGTCGGGCCGGATGACCAGGATCTGCTTGAGCGATTGAACGGCGCCGTTGTGATCGCCCATCGCCAGCGCTTCCTCGGAGCGGGCCAACAGGTCGGCGACTTTTTCCTCGTCGGTGACGCCGGCCTTGAAGAGGTCGAAGACCTTTTCCTTGGCGACGGCGTTGGTCGGATCCAACTCGAGGATTTCGCGCAGATGCTTTTCCGCGGCGCGGCGCTTTTTCGCGGCGAGTTCGATGCTATACAGGGTGAAGAGCGTTTCGATGGCGCGGTCGCGTTGTCCGACCTCGAGGTATGCGTCCTTCAGGCGGCGCTGCACCGGTTCGTTGTCGGCCTGGAGCCCGGCGGCTTCGCGGAGGATATCGATCGCCTCGGCGGTCCGACCTTCGGCGATGCCTTGATCGGCCAATTCGAGCAGTTGAATGATCGCCTTGCCCGGTTGGCCGGAGGCTTCGTAAAGCGTGATCAGTTCCCGCCGCAGGGCGCCGTCTTCCGGCTGCAACTGCAGCATTTCGTTGAGCGCGTCTTCCACGTCGTCGGTTCCGCCGGCGGCCTTGGCGGCCTCGGCCAGGAAGCGCAACTGTTCGACGGCTTCGGCGGGCCGGTTCGCCTCGATATAGAGGTTCTTCAGACGGCGGCGCGCCTTGGCGTTTTGCGCGTCGAAGGACAACACTTGCCCGTAACGCCGGATTGCCTCGTCGACCTCGCCGTCCTTGCGGGCCGCGTCGGCCAGAATCATCGCCTGCGTGGCGGCGTCGCCGGTCCGCTCATGGGCGGCAAACAGGTCGATCAAGGCATCGCGAGTTTCGCGATCCTCGGCGTTCGCGGCCAGGATATCGTTGTAATACCCGATCGCCCGGTTCAGATCGCCGCGCTCGGCGGCCAGTTGCGCCTGTTCGAGTTGCACCGCCCGGCGCGGTTCGCTGCGGCCGAACGCCGCATAAAGCGACAGCAATTCGTCGAGGGCTTTTTCGCGGTATTTTTCGAGCCCGGCGGCCTGGCGCAGAATCCGTTCGGCTTCGCCCTCCTGACCGGCGGTCTGGAGCAATTTGCCGATGGCGAACAATTCGGCCGCATAGGCCTCGTTGTCACCGCGCCGCTGATGAATATCGGCGATCCGCTGGTGCACCGCGAGACTGGCCGGATTGAGCGACAACGCTTCCTGCAAGGTCTTCTGGGCTGGTTCCCACTCGGCGGCATCGATCGCCAGGTCCGCCAACCGCAGCAACACTTCTTCGGCGCGCTCCGGCTGCCGGCTTTCTTTGTACAGATCGGCGGTGCGGCGCAGCGCCTGGCGGTTGGTCGGATCGATCTCCACGATCTCCGCCAGATTCGCCAACCGGCGCGGGCCGTCCCACGCGGTCATTTTCTGATCGGCGACGAACAGCAGCGCGATGGCCTGTTCCGCCTGACCGGCCGCCAGGTAGCGTTCCTTCAGATCGCGCCTAGCCTCTTCGTTGATCTCGTCCAGATCGAGGATTTCCACGAGCGCGGCGATCGCCTTCTGCGGCTCTTCGCGCTGGTCGGCGGCGACCACCATCCGGAACAGCACTTCCACCGCCTCGGCCAGATCGGCGGTGAAGAGGTAGGAATCCTTCAGCTTCCGCAACGCGTCCGGGTGGCCGTCCCGCAGTTCCAGCACGCGTTCGTAACTGTCGCGCGCCACTTCCACGTTGCCGGCGTCGCCCTGGGCGTCGCCGAAGGACAGCAGCGTGCGGATCGCCTCTTCGGACCGGTTGGAATCCAGGTAGAGGCGGGTGATTTCGTCGACCGCCAGTTCGTTGGTCTGGTCGAGCGCCAGGATTTCCCGGAGCAGGGTTTCGGCTTCGCCGACGCGTTGCCCGGCCATCGCCAGATCGACCAGTGCGAACAGTTCGCCGACGGCTTGCTGCGAATCGCCCGCCGCCTTGTACGCGTCGACCAGCATGCGGTGAGCCGTTTCGTGGCTCGGATCGAGTTCGAGAATCCGCTGCGCCACGCTGAGGACGACTTCGTGATCGCCGGCCGCGATGGCCGCGGCGTGGAAGCGCAAGAGTTCCTCGATCAGCGGCTGGGTTTCGCCGGTCCGCGCCAGCAGATCGACGAGTCGGTCGTGAATGGTTTCGGAGAACGGCGCGAGTTTCTGCGCCTGCCGCAAGGACCGCAGGGCGTCGCTGAGCAATTCGCGGGCGACTTGGACGCCGGCCAACTGCTCCAACGTGATCACCGCGGCCTCGGGCTGTTCGAGCATTTCCTCCAGGACGGCCCGGCTGGACAAGGCCGAAAGGTTTTCGCCGTCGAGTTCGAGGATTTGCTGGATCGACGACAGGGCGGCGGCGTAATCGTCTTTCTTCTCGGCGGCTTCGGCCAGTTGGAACAGTTCGCGGATCGCCTGGCCGGTATCGCCGGAGGAGATGTGCACCTGGCTGAGCAGTTCGAGCGCCCGACCGTTCTCGCTTTCCAGGTCGAGGATCTGGCGCAGGTATTTTTCGGCGCGCGGGTAATCGTTTTTGCCCTGCGCCATTTCGGCCAACTGGAACATTTCGTCGATCGCCGCGGCGCCTTCGCCACCGGCGACCAACAAATCGACCAGTTGTTCCAGCGCCTGTTCGTTGCGCGAATCGATCGCCAGCACTTCCCGGCAAAACGCCTTGGCGTCCTCGGTATCGCCCTGCCGGGTCGCGATTTCCACCAGCGCGAACAGTTGTTGAACGGCGCCGCTCTTTTCGCCGCCGGCCAGCAACAAGGCCTTCAGATCGGACCGCGCCTCGCGATGATCCGGATTCAGCCCGATGACCTTGCGCAGGTAGTTCTCGGCCAGATCGCCGCGGTTTTCATCCTGAGACAAGGTCGCCAGATACAGGTAACGGACCACGGCGGCGTCGGTATCGCCCGCTTGCACGGCCATTTCGGCCAGGGCCAGCAAGGCGCGCCGATCTTCCGCGGCGAGCGACAACATTTCCTCGGCGTACTTCGCCGACTCGGCCAGATCGCCGGCCTGGCGGAAACGGACGACGAGGCCGTAAAGCAGATCCAGCGCCGGCTCGAGGCGGCCCAAGTCGAGGTAATAATCTTTGAGCGCCAGCACGGCCGGCAGGTGGTCGGGAGAAAGCTGGAGAATCTGGCGGTACGCTTCCTCGACCCGCCCGACTTCCTCGGCTTGCCGGTACAGACCGGCGAGGGCCGTCAATTCGTCGATCGCGAATTCCGGCCGGTTCAATTCGAGGTACAGGTCGCGCAGCCGTTCATGGGCGACCACGTGAGCGGCGTTCACCTCGACGATCCGGCGATAATATTCGAGCGCCTTCATGAAGCGATTGGCTTCGCGCGCCTGATCGCCGACCAGCAACAGCGATTGCACGGCGCGTTCCGGCTGCTTGGTCTCGAAATACAATTCGATCAGCCGCAACGCCGCGACTTCGTTCTCCGGATCACTGGCCAAAGCCTGATTGAGCGTGTCGATGGCGCCCGTGCGGTCGCCGCGGCGCTCCTGCAATTCGGCAACCGCCAGCAGTTCGGCGACGGCCTTGCCGACATCGCCGCGCGCCACGTAGACCCGGGCGATGCCCTGGCGCGATTCGAGGTTTTCGGGATCCAACCCGGCGATTTCGCCCCAATAGGTCAGCGATTCGTCGAGCCGATCGGCGGCCTCGGCGGCCGCGGCCAACGCGCCGAGTTCGGCGACGGCTTTTTGCGATTGTCCCGCGTCGAGATACAAATCCTTGAGCGCGACATGCGCCTGGCGGGCTTCCGGATCGAAGGTCAGCACCTCGCGCAGGGCGTTTTCGGCTTTATCCATTTCGCCGGCGCGCCGCATGTCGTCGGCGATGTCGAAGAGGATGTCGATCGCTTCGGCCGTGCGGTCGAGGTCATGCAGAATGCTGATCTTGCGCCGCTTGGCCTGCTCGTAGCGCGGTTCCAAATCGAGCACACGGTCGAGTTGCGCCAGCGCCGCCGGCAGATCCTCCCGATCCAGCGAAGCCTTGGCGAGCAACATCATTTCGCTGATCGCCTGTTCGCGATCGCCGGTCACCAGGTAAAGCGCGCACAATTCCTCGTGCGTTTCCAGGCCGGCCGGTTCGAGGGCGAGGATTTCCTGCCAGGCCTCGATGGCCTTGGCGTGCAGGCCGCCGTCGGCCGCCTGGCGGGCGATGATCTGCAATTCCGCGATCGCCTTCTCGGTATCGCCGGCTTCGAGATACAAGTCTTTCAGATGATGATGCGCCGCCGCGTTTTCGGGCTCGAGATCCAACAGCCGCAGGAAATAAGCGATGGCCTGATCGCCCTTGCCGGCGGCCGCGAACCGATCGGCCAACCGCCGCAGCAAGTCGGCCTGCTTGTCGTTCTGATCGGTCAGGTCGTACAACTCGAGCAGGGATTCCTGGGCCTTGTCTTCGAGCGGACGCAATTCGAGGATGCGCCGCAGATAGCCTTCGGCGCTGGCCGTATCGTCGGCGGTCATGGCCCGGTCGTAGAGGAAATACAATTTTTCGACCGCGCGATCGATCTGCTCGGTCTGCTCGTACAACCCGAGCAATTCCTGGTGCGCCCCTTCGTTTTCCGGATCGAGCTCCAGGATGCGGGCGAATACTTTTTCGGCTTCGTCGAATTGTTCCAGATCGCGGTAGCGGCCGGCCAATTCGAACAGATGAATCACCGCCCGTTCGGGCTCGCGGTCGACGAAATAATCGGCCAGTTGGCGCGCCGCGTCGAGGTTGTCGGGCGCGTACTCGACCATCAGGGTCAGATATTGTTCCAGCTTGGCGGCCCGATCCTGCGCCCGGGCCAGCTCGATCAACCGCTCGAGAATTTCGGTCGCCTTCTCGTTGTTGCCGCCGTCCCGGTGAACGGCCATGACTTTTTCGAGAATCGGCAGCGATTCCGGATTGCGGGCCAACGCGAGATTCAGGTATTCGATGGCCTTGTCGCGCAAATTGTATTTGAGGTAAATGTCGATGGCTTCCTCGATCCGCGAGGTCGCCTCGTCTTCGCTCATGCCGCTCAGGTCGATCTGCTCGGGGCCTTCCTCTTCCGGTTCGGCCGCCGCTTCTTCCGGCGCCGCGACTTCCGCCGCCGGTTCTTCCACCTCGAAGGTCACGGCCTCTTCCTCGACGACGATGTCCTCGTCCAGGGCCGGTTCCTCGGGCAGTTCCTCGATGGCGATTTCCTCGATCGGCAGCTCTTCCATCCGCCGGTTCACTTCCGCCGCGATATCGTCGGCGACCGGCGTTTCCTCCTCGAGCGAGATTTCCTCGACCTCCGGCTCCAACTTCGTTTCCCGGACCGGCTCTTCCTCCTCGATCGGCAATTCCTCGATGACGATTTCTTCCTCGGCCGCCGGAGCCGCCGCGACGGGGATTTCTTCCTCGAGTTGAACTTCCTCGATGGCGACCTCTTCCTCGCCGGCGGTCTCGATCGGAATCTCTTCCTCGATCGGCAATTCCTCGATCGCCGCTTCCGTGGGCGCGGCTTCCTCGATTTCGATTTCCAGTTCGTCGAGCGCCGGTTCCGCGGCCGGTTCGGCGACGGCCTCGATGACCGGTTCTTCCTCGACGGGCGCGACCGGCTCGGGCTCGGGTTCCGGGCCGATTTCGTTCAATTTCTGTTGCGCGTATTCGTCGCCCGGCGCCAGGCGCAGAATGTGGTGACAAACCTCGCGCACTTTGTCGAGCCGGTTGATTTGCTGATAGAGCGCGCCGGCGCGTTCCAGCGCCTTGACGGCCACCGCCGGCTTGCCGAGTTCCTCGGCCAGTTCGGCGGTCAATTCGAGGGTGCTGCTGCTGCCGGCCAATTCGCCGGAAAGCTTGGCCAGCCGGGCCAATGCCAGGGCGGGCTTTCCCTGATGGCGATAAATTTCCACCAGGCGATACAGGATGTCGAAATTTTCCACACCGCGATCGAGAATGCCTTCGAGCAATTTCTGCAACTCGGCGTGCTTGCCCTGCTGTTCGAAAATATTCGCCGCCCGCAGGAATTCCGCCACCGCTTCGGCCGTGAATCCTTTTTCGAGGTAGCGCTGCCCCAGCTTGAGCCGGCCGATGACGTTGGTCGGGTCGAGATCGAGCATCATGCGGCGGATGTCGAGCGCTTCGCGTTCCTTGCCTTGTTCCTCGTAAATCGCCGCGGCCTTCTGGTATTGCTCGACGACCTCGGGCATGAGCCCGAGCTTGTGATAAAGGCTGGCCAGCTTGAGGTAGACCTCGATCATGCTGGGTTTGATTTGCAGCGCTTGTTTGTAAACGGCGATGGCTTTGGGATAAAAGCCCTTTTCCGCGTAGGTTTCGGCGACGGTCAGATATTGATCGAGTGCCCGAACGCTTTCGCCTTGCTTCAGATAGTAGTCGGCCACCTTGAGCCGAATGCGCATGTTGTTGGGATCCGCCTGCATTTCCTGGAGCAGCGATTGCAGCTCCGGATCGCTCTTCTGTTGTTTGGCGCCCCGCAGCTTCTGCAGCAAGCCATCTTTTTTCTTCCGCTCCTTGGCCAAGGCAACTCTCCCGTCGTGTCAGATAAGGACGCTATCCGCTCGTTAAATGAGTAAAAACCCCTCTCCTTTTCGGGGGAGGCGTAACGTGCCGCGCTGGATACTTTTATTCTATCTTATTACCCAGCAAAAAACTAATGGATTCCTCCCCGGCAATCAAGCCGTAAGCGAAGAAAAAAACCCGGAAATCAGACCATGGATCGCCACTCTTTGGGAAGGGTGGTCAACTTTTCCAGGCCCGTTTCGGTGACCAGAACGATATCCTCGAGGCGGACGCCGAAACGCCCCGGCAAATAGATGCCGGGCTCGATGGTAAAGACCATGCCGACTTCCGCCGCGCCGCTGCCGAGCGGGCTGACGCGCGGTTC
Source organism: Myxococcales bacterium (assembly GCA_012517325.1). NCBI lineage: Bacteria > Pseudomonadati > Myxococcota > Myxococcia > Myxococcales > Myxococcales bacterium. The sequence continues at coordinate 10,811 of JAAYVF010000092.1, forward strand.
CTCGTGAATTTCCAAGCCCAGGGCATGTCCGGTGCCGTGACCGAACATCGCGCCGAATCCCGCCTGCTCGATAATCTCCCGGGGCACGCGGTCCAGAGCCGGGAATTCGTAACCCGGCTTGCCCGCGGCCAGACAGGCCTGCTGGGCTTCATAGACCACCTGGTAGACTTTTTTCGCGTCCGGGTCGAGCGGCTCGCCGACGGCCAAGGTCACCGTCTGGTCGGAGCAGTAACCGTCCACGATGCAGCCCCAGTCGATCACGATCAATTCACCGGCGGCGATCACTTTATCGGAGGCCGTACCGTGCGGCATCGCGCCGCGCGGGCCGGAGGCGACGATCGTCGCGAAGCTAACGTCGGACGCGCCCAGCCGGCGCATTTCGGTGTCCAGCGCAAAGGCGATGCCCCGTTCCGTCACCCCGGGCTGGATCAGCGGTAGGATCGTTCTCAAGGCCGCTTCCTGAACCTGGACCGCCTTGCGAATCGCCGCGATCTCGCTCGCGTCCTTGATTTCCCGCAGGCGGGTGATCAGCCTTCCCAACGGCCGCAGGGTCACCGGCCCGGCGTCTTCCGCCAGTTGACGATGCTGTGAAACGGTCATCGTTTCGTCTTCGACGCCCAATTCGGCGACGCCCAATTCGCGCAGTTTTCCGGCGATTTCCTTGAATTTTTGCCGGAAAGTGACCACCGAAAAACCGTGCGGGGTCACCTGGTCTCCGGCCTGCTCGGTGTAGCGGGAGTCGGTAAGAAACCAGGCGTCCCGTTCGGTCACCAGGAGCGTGCCTTCCGTTCCCGTGAACCCGCTGAGATAGCGGACGTTCGCCGGATTCCAGACCAGTGCCGCTTGGCAAGCGGCTTCTTTCAAGGCGGCGCGCAGACGCGACAATCTAGATGTCATGACCGACCAACCTTTCCAGGCAGTAACGCAACGCCAAACGATAACCGTCCGGGCCGAGGCCCTCGATCCGGCCCACCACCACGCTGGAGATCGTGCTTTGCCGACGGAACGGTTCGCGCGAGGAGAGATTCGACAAGTGGACTTCGATGACCGGCACCTGGGAGAAAATCACCGCGTCGTACAGGGCGACGCTGGTGTGCGAATAGGCCGCCGGATTGATGATCAGGAAATTGTACTTGCCGCGGCAGTCGGCGATTTCCCGCACCAACTCGCCTTCCAGATCCGACTGAAAAGTATCGACCTCCACGCCGACGGAATTACCCATCGCCTGGAGCGAGGCGTCGATTTCGTCCAGCGGTTCGGTGCCGTAGAGGTCCGTTTCCCGCTCCCCGAGCCGGTTCAGCAAAGGGCCATGGATCACTTTGATGCGAGCCATCAGTTTTTCTCCTTTCGCGACCGCCAAGTTTTCCAGAATTTCTTGCGATTTTTCTCCCCGTTAGCTTCGGACTGTCGCTCCTCTTGTCCAAAACCGACCAGCGGTTCGGCTTCTTCCGGGGACGGCGGTTCGACCGCGGGAATCAATTTCTGATGGGGCTCTTTCTTTTCGGCCGGTTCGCGGGATTGCAGATCGCCGAAGACATCGATCTCGTTGATCACCAACTCTTCATCCATGCCGTCGGTCGGATCGTATTCGACGCCCTGATCAACCCCGTCTGCCTCCGGCCCCGTCGGGGCCTCTGTTTCTTCACTCTTTTCCGCCGGCTCGTCCGCGGCGGCTTCGCTTTCCGCCGGTTGCGCCGGCGGCTCGTAGATTTCTTCCTTGTCGTCCGCCTGCGGTGCGGCGACGGGCGCGCCGTTTCCGTTATCGCCGGCGACCAGCGGCGCCTCACCCGTCGTCAACAGCGGATCGAAGAAATCGCTGACCAGCCGATCGGCTTCCTTGGCCGCCAAGCCCGCCAGGGCCGCGTTATGGGCGGCGCTTTCGGTCCCTTCGCTTTGGGTCACGTCCGCCAACGATTCCCGCGGCAGTTCGGGTTCGACGGGCTTCTCCGGTTCGGGCGCGGCGGCGACCGGAACGACCGCTTCGGCCTCGGCCGTTTGCGAAGCGGCTTCGTCCGGCCATGGCCGGTCCGCGGTGATCGGATTCGGCAAGGCGTGCCGGCCCTCGGCCAGCAACCGGCGAAGCTCGGCGTGAAACGGATTTTGTTTCAGCAGTTCGTCGCCAAGCCGGCGGGCCTCGTCCTCCCGCGACACGCCGAACAACGCCTGGGTCAAATGCAATTTGGCTTCGAAGGAACCGACCCGCTTCACCACATCGGAAAGTACTTCGACGGCTTCCGGCCAGCGGCCGAGGGTGATGAGCACGACGCCTTTGATGTCCAGGTAGGACAAGTTTCCGGGATGAACGGTCAGTCCGGTTTCGAGAACTTCCAAGGCTTCATGCGGCCGCCCGGCGGCCGTCAGAACTTCCGCGATTCGATGATGCAACCGTTTATTGGGAAATCTCTGCAACTCTTGTCGCCAAGCGGTAATTTGTCGAAGTTGATTGTCTTGCATAGCCGTCACTTTCCACGACATCCGGTCAAAAATTTCTCACCGCGGAGAGCTATAAAGAAGCACGGCGGCGCGCGATCGTCAAGCGATGGCAGCGGAAAGCGCAAAGAATTAACGGGCTCATTCGCCCGCCGTCAGGTCGCGCCCGGCGATGGTCCGTACGCCGCAGCCGACGGCCACGAAAAGCCGGTCCCGCGGCTGATCGAAATACAGGCCGCGGAACAATTCGCCGACGAACAGGCGCTGGAGTCGCCGGCCGTCCGCCAGACTCACCACGTCGAGCGTGCCGTGGTAATAATTGCCGATCAGCAGCAGTCGCCGTCCCGGATCGAAATCCAGATCCCGCGGCCCGTAACCGGCGGCGATCGTGCGGACGATGTTCAACGTGCGCGGGTCGAGCACCTGGACGCGCCGATGAAACATCTGGGCGATGTAAAGCAGCCCGTCCGGGCCCAGCGCGATGCCGTAGGACGAAAAACCGACCCACTTTTTTCGCGCCACGGTGAAGCGATCGAGGTCGACCTCCATCACCCACGGCGCCGCCCAATCGGTGACGTAGGCCACCCGGCGCGCCGGGTCGACGGCCAGGTCGTAGGCGTCCAGGCTGGGCAGCTTCAGCGAGCGGCGCAAGGTAAAAGGCGGTTCGGCGTCGGATTCGTGCAGCGAGTGCGTTACCTCGCAAAGGGAATACATCTTGTCGCCCAGAAATTCGACCTCCAACAGATTCCGGCAGCCGGGGACGGAAGCTTCCGCAACGGTTTCATCGATTTTTTGGCCGGTTTCGGCATCGACGAAATAGACGCGGCCGTCCGGATCGTGCTGTTCCCACAGCGGCAGCGCCAGCCAGAGATGCGCCGGGTGCGGCGTGACGCGCTGAATGCCGCGCGTTAAAAGCGCCGTCTCGCGACCGGCAAGAGCCTCTTTATCCAGAAGGAAAAATTTTTCATTTTGACCGCAGGCCACGCCCAACTGGCGATCCGCCGGTTTGCCGCCGAAATCGTAAGGATGCAACGGCAGACCGGCGACCGGACGCACCGCGGCCGGCAACCGCGCCGCATCGCTCCGGCAACGTTCCTGGCGATCGAGAAACGAATACGTGCGCAGCACCAATAAAAGAATCACGCCGAGAAAAAGAGCGGCGTTCAATCCGTTGAGCGCCCGCCAGAGGCGATCGCGCCGGCGAAAAACCAAGTATACGGCGCCGGCCAGAGCGGCGAACGCCGGCAACGCCCACCAACCCCAATAGGCGTAACCGCCCAACGCCATATGAACATTGTAAAGGCTGAGAAAAAAAAGCAGGAAAGTGATTTCATGTCCGGCGCGCGGCCGGCGAATTCGATAAATCAGCGCGACCAGCACGGCAACGCCGAGCGCGAGATACCGTCCCCATTCGGGAAACAGATAAAGATTGACGGCCAGAACCCACTGAATGCCCACCAGCAACAATCCCAACAGGGCGCCGAGCACCGTCACCAGGCGCGAAGGGCGCTTCGCCGCCGGCTCCGGCAAGGCCGGTTTTTCCCTGCGATGATCCTTGCTTGCGTCATTCATACTGCGCCAATATATTGGCTCGATGCAAAAAACGCTAGTCGTGCTGGTTTATACGCGCACGGGTTGGGACATTAAAAATGTCACCGCTTTGCTGCCTTTGTCGGTGCTGTACCTGGCTCGGCCGCTCAGCCGCGCCGGTTTTCAGCCGGTGATCATCGATCAGCGCATCCAACCCGATTGGGCGGCCCGATTGGCGGAACTGGCGCCACAAGCCCTGCTGGTGGGCATCAGCGCGATGACCGGCACGCAAATCGCCTGGGGACTGAAAGCGGCCGCGGTGGCGCGCCAGGCCGCGCCCGCGACCCGAATCGTCTGGGGCGGCATTCACCCCTCGCTGCTGCCGGAACAGACCGCCCGCCATCCCCTGGTCGATTTCGTCGTCCGCGGCGAAGGCGAAATCACCCTGCCGGAACTGGCCGCCGCCCTGGCCGCGAACGAAGCGCCGCGCCACGTCGCCGGCCTGACCTGGTTCGACGGCGAAACGCTCGTGCAGACGCCCGACCGCCCGCGCCTCGCCGATCTGAGCGAAGCGTTGATCCCCGATTACGGCGCGCTGCGCGTCGAGGATTACCTCACCACGCAAACGCTCGGCCTGCGCGACCTGGCCATCACCACCAGCCGCGGCTGCCCGAACGGCTGCCGCTATTGCTACAACCTGCCGTACAACGGTCGCCGGTGGCGCGCCCAACCGGCCGAGCAGGTGGTCGAACACATCGCGCAAATAGTGCGGCGCTTCGGCGTGCAGGGCATCTTGATCAAGGACGACAACTTTTACGCCGACCGCCGCCGGGTCGAAGCGATCGCCGCCGGGCTGAAGAGCCGGAATCTGGCGGTGACGATCCGCGGCGAGTGCCGCGCCGATTACATTGCTCGGCATTGGGACGAACCGTTTCTGGACTACTTGCGAAACAACGGTTTTCGCGAAATGACCGTCGGCGCCGAAAGCGGCGACGACAAAACGCTGGCGCGGCTGGGCAAGGACATCACGGTAGCGGATATTCGCGAGGCCAATCGGCGCCTGGGCCGGGCCGGCATCCCGACCAAATTCACCTTCATGACCGGGTTCCCGGAAGAAAGCGAAGCCGCGCGGCGCCGCACCATCGACCTGATGCTGGAGTTGACCGACGCCAATCCGACGGCCCGCCTGACGCCGCTGCACCTCTATACCCCCTACCCGGGCACGCCGCTTTTCGCCGAGGCGGTCGCCGCCGGCTACCGGCCGCCCGCCGATCTCGCCGAGTGGGCCGCGGTCAGTTTTCACAATCTCGATCTGCCGTGGATCGATCGGCGGCTCAGCCGGAAGCTGGAAAAACTCAGCGTGGCGACGTATTTTCTCGACCGGCAGACGGTGGCGGAATACTTCACCGGCCGGCCGCTGATTCAGTGGGCGGCGCGGCTTTACAGTCGGATCATCCGCTGGCGCGCCCGCCGGATGTTTTTATCCTGCATGCCCGAAACCGCGCTGATCAATTTTTACCGGCAACGCCATTAACGCCGGCCGGCTTGGGCGTTTCGACCTTCGCCCGCCCGGCTTCGGCGCGGGCCCGCAAACGCAGCGTCCACCAGATCCAACCGAAAGCGGCGGCTAAAAGCAGAGCGGACAGCAGGTGCGAGGGCAACCCGTGCCATCCCGCCGCGGGGTAGATGACCACCTCGGTCGGATGCACGGGAAAGCCCTTCGGATCGAACAGGCTGTAAAAAATCTCGTTTTGAAAAATCAGCGAAGCGCTCCAGGCGACCACGGCCGTCGCGGCGAAACCGACCAGCGGCCCCCATTCCGCTTTCGCGTCGCCGATCCGCCCCAGGCGCGAGCCCGACAAGGCGCAACCGATCGAAGCGGCGACCAGGGCGAGGAAGCGGCAAAGCGGCACGGTCACTTCATGGTGCTGACCGTAATCGCCGGCGCTGCGGGCGAAGAAAATCGTCAGCCAAAGCGCCTCGCCGGCCAGGTAAATACCGGCCGCCACCAAAACGGCGCCGCCGATCAAACGCACCAGTTTCAACGCGACTCCTTGCCCCGGCGCCACCAGGCGGCCATCGCCGCCAGGATCGCCGCCACCAATAAAACCGCGCCGAAGGGATCGGCCTTCGGCAAGGTATCCCGCGCAAAAAAACGATCCAACTGTTCCGGCTGCACCAGCAGGCTGTAGAAAAGCAGTTTGATCGCTTCCAGGCCGACGGCGAAGGCGAGCAATCCGGCCAGTTTGCGAGCCAGATCCACGACATCGCGCACCGCCAGGCCGAACCGGTCCAACTGTTTCACCGGACCGAAGACGATTTGAAAGCCGCCGACCGCCAGCAAAAAGGCCGTCAGCGACAAGAGCAGCATTTGCAGCGGATAAATCAGGTGAACCACGACGTTGCCCGCCGTCTTCGGGAGGCTGTCGAGCAATTGAAACCACTCGCCGTGCAAGAGGGCGAATACGTACATCAACGCCACGCCGGCAACGAAAACCAGCAGTACCAGCAATAACAGAAACAAGGCGGCCCAAACGAAAAGCGGCACGGCCAACAACTTACTGAATCCGCCTTCGCTCCGCCGTACGTACTGTAACAATTCACTGCGAGCGACGGCGCGCGGCATCAGCATCACCCGCAGCGCCGCGATCGCGGCCGCGGCCGCGATCAAGGCGAGCAGGATCAGAATGACGATCATCAACCAATTCATCGCCCCTCCCCGTCGGACAAACGAATGCGGTTCGTTTCCCGCCATTGCGCATCCCAACCGACCAGGCAGTTCGCCGCCTCCAGACCGATCCAGAGCCGATCCCGGTCGGCCCACAAAACCCGCGGCGCGCCGCCCAGACCGGTTTCGCGGACGATTTTTCCTCCGGCCGGCTCCAGCGCCACGATGCGGTCGCCGGCCCAATCGGCCGCCACCACGAGGTCTTGAAACAACACCACATCGGTCAGGCCGCGGCCGACATCGGTTTGCCAGGCTTTGGCGCCATCGGCCAGCCTAAACCCCTCGATCACGCCGTCCTGCCCGCTGGCCACGATTACCAGATCGCCGTCTAACAAAGCGGCGACCGGCCGTTTGGCGGTGACGGACCGCCATTGCAACTCGCCGTCGGCTCGCCGCAAGCTGGCGACGCTTTCCGCCTGATCGTTCACCAGGATGAGCGAATCCCCGGCCGGAAGCAGCGACCAACCGCCGCCGGATTCCTCGTGCCAGGTTTCATTGCGAAACAACCGCACTTTGTCGTCGACCGCGAGACGCGCCGGCAGAGGTGGCTTTTCGTGCAATATAAACCACTCGAAGGTTCCGTATTCAGGCAGGTAAAAATGACGCTTTTTCTCGTCATCAACCCGGCCTTTTAAGAAACCGGCGATCCAGGCGCCGTCCGGCTCCACGGCCATTCCCTGCACATAGCAACTGGGAGAAAAGGCGATTTCACGCGTCGATAAATCAGCCGCCCGCAACCAGGTGACGACGCCGCGCAACAGACTCAGTACGTAGAAATCGTTCCGTCCGTCGGGGATCAACCGAAGGGGCCGGGGAACGGTGATCGGCTGCGAGCGCGAAGCAGTGATGGACCAGACTTGATTGCTCTGCATTCGGGCCAGAAAAAGCCGCCCGTCACCGCCGATCAAATCGTTCATGCCGCCGGTTTTCATCGCCCGCGACCAGACGGCGGAATCGGTGGCGGCAAAACGGAGCATTCCGCCGGCCAGCAACGCCACGGCGCCGATAAAAAGAAGGCGCCCCATCAAGGGGCGCCTTCCGGAATCGCTGACTGATTTGTTCATCGCGGTCGAAGTCCCGCGCACGACACCGTCGAGAATGCCAAACACCTTACTTCGTTGCGGTGTCGTCGTCGGCCGACTCGGTGTCGTCATCCGTGGAGGTGCTTTCACCGGCGGTGACGGTGAACTTGACGCCCGCAACCGCGGTGCCGACATCGGCGGACAGTTGGTAAGTCATCTCGGCGCCGCAGACATTCGGGTTCGGGATGCGATATTTCACTTCGCTGATGCCGCGATCGTCGGTCCGGTCGTAATAGGGATTGGCCAACGGGGCGACCGCGCCGGGCACGTCTTCCGGTTTGTACAAATCGCCGCCGGTGGTAACCCAACGGACCTCGATGTCGTTCATCGGCACGGAACCGCTGGAGGCCGACGAAGAGCCACCCGTCGCCGCCGAGGAAGTCGAAGTGGAAGTGGCCGCCTGGACCAAGGCGCTGACCAGCCAGTATTGATAGCCGCAACTGCCTTCCTTAGCCCGGAGGGTATTCTGCGCCTGAAGCTTGTTTTTCCGGATTTCACAATAGGTCAGCCAATAGCTGAGCGTGTCGCAGACATAGGCGGAGCAATCGCCCTCGGAACCGACCCCCGTGGTTTCCACGCAGGACTGGTAAGTAGAAAGAGCGATCTCGCTGCCTTCTCCATCTTGAAGCGAGAGCGCGCAGTTGTCGATGCAAGCCTCACGGAAGGAATTGTAGCAGGAGTTCGGCACATTCCAGGTATCGTCGCAGGCAAACGTGACCGTCTCTTCGGCATCGTAGCCGACCAAAGTGATCGTTGACCCGGCCGGCGCCATCGCCGGATCGGTTTCGCCACAGCCGAAAATATAGGCGCCAATTGACGCGAGCAAAACGCCAACTGTGACAACCAACAACCGTTTCATCAATGCCTCCTCATTAGCTCCGCTTGCGCGGATCCTTGACACCGGGTTCCGTTGGCCCGATCACACCGCCGGGCGATCGCGCACGATGCGCGGGGTGATAAAGATCAACAGCTCGCTACGCTTTTTAATCTGCTCCCGATCCCGGAAGAAAATGCCCAGCACGGGGATCCGGGCCAGCCATGGCACCGCCAATTCGGTGCGCGATTCCTCTTCCGAGAAAATGCCGCCGATCACCGAGGTTTCGCCGTTGCGAACCAGGACTTCGGTAACCGCTTCTTTTTTGTCGATCGCCGGGTCGCCGGTCGAGGTCGGAATGGAGGTGTTCGGAGCGTTCTTGGCGATTTCGATCTTCATGATGATGGATTCGTCAGCCGTGACGTGCGGCGTGACGGTCATGTTCAAGTTGGCTTCGATGAACGACAGCGCCGTTTCGCCCTGTTGCCGGATTTGGAACGGGATGCTCACGCCTTGGGTGATGCTGGCTTCTTTGTTGTCCAGGGTGGTCACTTCCGGACGCGAGATCACGCGGCCTTCGCCGCGGCTTTCCAAGGCGGAGAGCTGCAGGTCCAGGGCGATCGTATCGTTGACGCTGCCCAGGGTGATGCCGACGCCGCCGCCGCTGCCCAGGCCGATCGCGGCCGGCAGGTTAACCAGATAGTTGGCGTTGCTGATGCTGGTGATCGAACCGCCCGCGCCGCTAGTGCCGACGGCGGATTGCGACGAGGCGTTGGTTTGCTGGCCGGAGACTTCCGGACCGGTCACGCGCACGGAATTGGGGAAAGCCATGCCCGTCGGATTGCCGTGAGCCGCGTCAGCGGTGTACCGACCGCCCCATTTGATACCCATTTCGCGAGTGAAGTCGGTGCTGGCTTCCACGATACGCGATTGGATGTAGACCTGGGGGGTCTGGCTGTCGAGGCTGGCGATCAGTTGCTTGGCCTTTTTAATGTTCTTTTCGATATCCTGGATGACGATGATGTTCGTGCGCTTGTCCACGTTGGCGACGCCGCGGTTGGACAGAATCGAACGAATCTGAACCAACAGATCATCGGCGCTGGCGTAGCTCACCGGCACCAACGACATGACCAGCGGCTCCAACTGCAAACCGACCTGTTGGCGCGCCAGTTCTTCCTGCCGTTCGGAGGTCAACGTCGAAATCGGCGCCACGCGCAGAATGTTGCCCTCACGCTCGATCGCCAGTTTCTTCGTCCGCAGGATGATTTCCAACGCTTGGTCCCAGGGGACGTTGTGCAACTTGATGGTGAGTTTGCCCTGCACGTCGTCGCCCGCCACGATATTCAGGCCGCTGACTTCGCTGATAATGCGCAAAACGGACTTGATATCGGCGTCTTGGAAATCCAAGGTAATTTTTTTGCCGAAATATTGCTCTTCGGTGAAGGTGGTGTTTTCCGGGCTGATGAACCCACCTTGCTGCGCAAAGGCTGGAAGGGCGACCAGGAGCATAAAGAGGGACGCCGCAAACAGACCGGGCAACCGGTTTGCGCGCCCAATGCTTCCGCTTCGCGTCGTGGCCATATGGAGCCTCCTCAGAAGAATCGTTGTCTCTGATTCCATCTATTTCACGTTTTCGTCCGACCGAAGTCGGATTTTCATCTCGATCGTTTCCGTGCCGTCCGTCCGCCAGCTGATCCGGGTTTCGGTAACGACGACCGAATCGTCGAAAATGGCGCGGATGATGCCGCCGTTTTTACCGATCACGTCGCCGACGTGCACGGTATAGGACTTGCCGCTCGGATCTTCGAAGATCGCCAGCGGATTTTCGGTATCGCGCACAACCCCCACCAGTTTGAAGTAGCGCACTTCATACTTCAGCAAGGGGTTGTCCGACGCGCCGCTCATGATCGCCGAGGTCGGTTGATACGGACGGAAGGGATCGGGCTTGTTGATCGGATCGTATTGGTGAACCAGACCCACTTCATCCAGCACTTCCTGGGCGGTGGTCATTTTAATTTCCGTGGTCGCCGCCGGTGATTGCTGGGGAGTGGCGTTTTTCAACTGCGCCAGCTTCTCTTCCGCCGCTTTTTTGGCGTCTTCGGCGCCTTTCTTGCCGCCGCCGCCACCGAGCAGGCCGCATGCGGTCAAGGCAAACGCCAAGAGCACCAAAACAACTCCGAATTTTAATCCGCGCAAACGCATGGTGTTTTACTCCACCGCGCTGTTACAGTTTCTTCTTCTTCGCTTCTTGCTTCTCTAACATATCATCGCCCGGCGACGGCGTTTTCGGCTTCGCCGCCTGGGGCGGTGGCGCCGCCGGAGCGGCCACCGCGGTTTCGCCGGGGGCCAGGAAACGGAACGTGGTGGCGATGCAATTCGCGGAGATCTGAATCTCGCCGTTGTTGTCGACGGGGCTCGAGAGCTTCAGATTGCTGATGTTCACCACGCGTTTCAGCTTACTGATTTTATCGAAAAAGATGGCGATATTGTGGTAACCGCCCTTGATTTCCAGTTCGATCGGGATTTCGGCGTAAAAATCGCGAGGCACTTCCGCATTGGGAGTGACCTTGTTGATTTCCAGGCCGGAAGCCGAGGCCAGGTCATCCAAGCTGATCAAGAGCGCCTCAATCTGCTTTTTCTCGGGCAACTGTGCGAGTGATTGACCGAGTTGCTGATTGAGGGTCTCGATTTCCCGCTCGATGGGCTGCAAGACCTGGGCCACCGCTTTGACCTGGTTAAGTTGCGCCGTCAATTCGGCAAGCTGCTTGTCGGCCTGATCGATCTCGTTTTGCTTGACGCGGAATCCGAAGATGAAATACGCCAGAAAAACCAGAACGACCAATGCCAGAATTATGACGATCTTGACCGTATTACTCATCGAGCACCCTCATTTTTCAAAACCGTCAGGCTGACGACTCATTCCCGTCTATGCGCGACTACATCTCTTTCAAGACGTTCAACTGACAATTCAACTGGAACGATTTCACCGGCATGCTCGCGGCGCCCTTGGTCTTGCCGGCTTGCGCCTCCGCGGTCGAGGAAACCAACTCGACGTTGGAGAAGATCGGCGACTTTTCCAGATTTTCCATGAACAGGGCGATTTGCTTGTGATCCAGCGAGTAGCCGGAAAGCGACATCGAGGAGGTCGTCTCATTCATTTCGGTGACCCACAACTTGGCGGGAATCGCCCCGGCCAATTCGTCGAGCAACCGCACCGGCCCCGTTTGCCGCTTCTTCAACGTGCTGATGATTTCCAGCTTTTGCGCCAGGGCGTTGCGCTGTTTGCGCGCTTGTTCCACGAGGCCCTGATGCACTTTGTACTGCTTGATGTCTTCTTGAATTTGCGCCATCTGCTGTTGCCGTTTGTGCAGTTCGTCCACCATGCGCAAATGGATGAATAGCGACGCCGCTCCGGCGAGGATCACCGCGATCAAGGCGGAAATGATCCAGGTGAACGGAATCTGCCGGGCTACTTTGACCCGTTTCGGCGCTTTTCGCTTAACCTCGGGGAGTAGGTTTATTCTGATCATTTATCGCCGGGCCTCCGTAAGGCTAATCCGACCACCACGCCGCACAGCGGCGCATTTTCCTTGATGTACTCCAGGTCGAAGCTCTTGGCGGGAATCTCGATATTGTTGAAGGGGTTGATCATCTCCACCGGAATGCCGACCTGCTGTTCGATGGCCTGCTGCAGGCCGGCCGTTTTCGCGGCGCCGCCCGACAGGTAGATTTTGGTGATGTGGCCGAAATTGCTGGTCGCGGTGAAGAAATCGAGCGAACGCTGGATTTCCAGGGCGATGCTGCCGCTGATGGAATCCAGGATGGGTTGGATGTTTTGGGGCGAGCTTTGCTTGCCTTTTTTGATCTGCTCGGCTTCGTCGAAGCTGACCGAAAGCTGTTTTTGCAACTCTTCGGTGTAGTGATGGCCGCCGATCGAAATATCGCGCGTGAAGACCGAGTTGCCGTTATGCACGATATTGATGTTGATGACGCTGGCGCCGATGTTCACCAGGGTGATGACCTTGCCGCGTTCCATCTCGTAGTTGATCTCGTACATGTTCTGGCAGGAAAACGCGTCTACGTCCATCACCACCGGGTTCATCCCGGCCTCGGTGATCACGGCCACGTAATCGTTGACCATCTCTTTTTTCACCGCCACCAACAGCACGTCCTGGCTTTCCTGATCCGCCGCTTCCATTTCGAGCCGTTGGTAGTCGATGTTCACTTCGTTGATGTCGAAGGGGATGTATTGCTCGGCTTCCCATTGGATGTTGCCGGCGATTTCCTCTTCGGTCATCAGCGGCAAGGTGATCTTGCGGATGATCACCGAGTGCCCGCTGACGCTGGTGGCGATGTCGCGCGGAGCCTTGATGTTGTTGTCGGCGATCAGTTTGCGGATCGCATTCACCACGGCCGGCGCGTTCATGATCGTGGAATCCACGATCGTCTCGTGCGGCAGCGGCTCGATCCCGAAGTTAATCAACTGATAGCCGTTCTTCGTCTCCGCCAGTTCAAGGATTTTGATGGAACTGGAGCCGATATCCAGGCCCAAAATGTCCTTCTTCCTCGAAAACACCATGTGCGTGCCTCAACGAATTACGTGTTTCGCTTCCTGGCTTTATATCCTGTATGCATCGTATACAAAACACCATCCCCATGTGTCAAGTGTCATTTCGCGTTTGATATCAAGAGTGATTTTATAGATTTTGAGAGGATTTGCAAGAAAAACTTTAGGGGTTGCCTGAATAGGCCTCGCGGAAGGCGCCAAATGTCGCCGAAATCCCCGCCGATTGGGTGATTTTTAGGGAAATTAATGCGGGCCGGACGACCGCCGCCGCCCGGCCCGCGATTTATCAAACAAACTTGATCGTCCCGCTTTCGGACTGAGGCCGGCCGCCTCCCGCCCGAAACAACCTTCCGGCTAATACGCGCAACCGGACGGGATGATTCCTTCAAACCTGATTTCCGCCGCCGGCGTGATTTCCATACCGCTGCAGGCCGCGTTCGGATTTCTCGTCGTGTCATTGAGCCAGCAATCCCGCGGCGGGGTGCCGCCGGCCGCCGAGGTATCGATGCGCGTTTCAATGGTGTAGCAGTAATACCGCTGGCGAGCCGATCCGCCGATACTCTGGAATTTACGAGGCACGTAATCCCAGAATTGCCCGCCGAGGTAATCGCCCCAATCCTGCACCTGGAAGCGAGTCAGGTAATCGTAATTGGTGGTCAACATGGCCGGGTTGGTACGCGTCGCATAAGTCAGCCACCAGGGAGTGTTTGTTGCCCAGGCGCCGAGGCCGGTCCAATAAATCGGATAGTACCGCGGATCCAATTTCCCGACGACCGGACCCGTGTAGTAATTCCAGTAGGTGGAAACGTCGGTGTCCGCGTAATACACGCCCGGCGAGGTGGTATCGGCTCGCACCAGCCATTCTTTGGTCGGCCACTGAGGATAGCCGGAACAATAGATCGTCAACCCCCCGGATTCACCATTCCATTTCTCGTAGCGCGCGATGCGATACCACAGCCGGTCTTTTTGCGTCTGGTTCAGCAAGGGCCGAGGATAGGTGGTGCCGGACGTCGGGGCCGGTTTGGCCAGGTTATCGTTCCAGGCGAAGTAATTTTCATAGTAGCAGGCATTCATGATGTTGCCTGGAGTGTTGGTTTTGTTGTACGCGGAAGAGGAGCTCCGAATCGTCACCGGGCCCGGCTCCAGACCGATGATATCGGCGCCCAACATGACCCGGTGGGAGCAACCGTTGCTGCAGGTCAGATTCAGGCTGTAGCGATAGAACTGGCCGGAGGTCTGTAGCGAACGCGGATGCTCCATATAGTAGCGGGTTCCGGTCGCCCACGTGCCCGGCGACAAGGTAGTCGCCGTGTACCAAACGCAATTGTTGGAAGAGGGGGCCGTACAATAATCCAGCGTCACCGACGAGCTATCCGGCGGTTTGACATCCCAATACCAACTGACGTAGATGCTGTCGTTGGCCGGCGTGTAGGCGGAGTAGGCATCGCCGTAATAGGATGCCTGGAACGAGAAGATGGAGGCCGCATTGGGAAGCGCGACGCAAGAGTCGTTGCAGGTAAAGCCGCCTGAGCTCGGCAAGCTATGGCCGAAAACCCAGGGGCTCGCCGGTGCACCCGTGGAGATATTGGCGTTAACCGCCGCGACGATATAAGAATAAAGGTCTTCGGTCTGGTTGCCTAAGGTGGGATAAATGATCGGGTAATACCCGGCGCTTGTCGGAAAACCGGAAGGCTGACCATTCGCGGTCATTGTAGCGCCCAAATGGGTGTTGTCACCCGATGTGTTCTGATCGTAAAGCGTCGCGGTATCGCTGAAGGTATAAGTCCGTGGACTCCCAGTGCCACTGCTCGTAATGGGAACGCCCGCGAAAACCAGAAGCAAACCCGCATCAACAAAAACGCCATCGTTGTTCGCGGTATCAAGCACATTGCTGGGCCAGGCAGAGGCCTTTCTGCGATAAATGTAGTAATAGTTCGGCCGATTCGCCGCGGTCGGGCAAAATTGATCGAGACTGGCGTTGAAGGTGACGCCCAGGCCCGCATTGGTTGCTACCCCAGGAATCCAATCCAGTTGGGTGATATCGGAGACCGCCGTGATCGTCGGCGGCGAGAACCTGGCGCGGGAAACACTGCCGCCCAAACCCGTGGAGGCCGGATCGAAACTCTGCGATTCGATCAACGGGTAATAAGGATTTCCGGCCTTTTGGGTAGTCGGCGTGGATAAGCACTTGGTGCTTGGGTTGTAGGTGGCGACTTCATAATAGTAATAATTTCGTTCGGAACCCGACCATTGGTTGCCTTGCCGCGGCGGTTGCACGCCGCCCACCCGGCCGACATTACCGTACTCGTCCCGATAGACGTAATAACCGTTCCAGGTAAACAATGTCGGGTTGGGATCGGTTTCCGCGGCGGTCGCCAGGGCGTTGAACAACGTGCTGGTAGTGGGCACCGAGCTGGTTGGGAAGCTGCTGATCGGCACCTGGGCGATCGGGAAAGTGCGCGCGTTCACCATCGTACCGTTGTCAGCTCCCAGATCAGCGCGATAGATCCAATATTCGCCGTTGGCCGGTTCGGTGGCCGGTTTATACCAAACGAGGGTGATGCTGCCCATCGAGGAATTGGTGTAACAGGGCGAATCGAAGGCGTAGAGGCTGCCATCGAGCGGCGCCAATACCGCGGTCTGGGTCTGCGTGGCGGACAGCGTACCGGAAGCCGTGCGGCCGTCACCGCAATCCACCGCGACGATCTGGTAATAAAAAGTCGATAATTCGGTAGATTTCGTCGCCATATCGAAGTCGGTATAGGCGTAGGCCGAGCTTCCCGTCGCCGGAATCAGGCCCAGGAATTTACCGACCGCCGAGCCGCCACTCGGGTTCGAAGAGTAGCGCATGACTTCGTACCATTGCACGTCGTTGGATCCGGCGCCGTCGTCGGAACTGGCGGACCAGGCCAATTTGATCTGGGCACCGCACTGATCCACCGCCGCCGTATTCAAGGTCGGTGCGGTCGGCGGGCCGCCGCAATCGGATTTATTCTTAAAATTTAGATTGCGCGGCTCCACCGCGGTGCGGACCCAGGCTTCCCGGTAATGGAAGTTGTATTCGCGTTTGTGGTGATACGAAGGATCGGGCTTGCTGGCCATGGTGGTGATGTTCAATTCGACCCGGTGAATCACCGAATCCAGAATATTGCGATCGATCCGGCCGTTGCGGTTGATGTCCAGTGTGGTTTCTCTATTGGTGCTCGTCCCCACCAGATAAATGGCTCCGCCATTGGAAGCGGTCACGGTTTGGGTGGTGCCGTCAGGTTTGGTGTAGGAAAAGGAATAGGAGCCACCCAGCAAAGCGGCGATTTCCGCGTCGCTCAGATGACCATCAGCATTGGAATCGCCCCACAAAGTATCGGGAGTGCTGGGATTGAAATCGAAATCGCCCCAATAGGTGAACAGCGGCACCAGGTGTCGTAAGGGAGGATCGGAATTGGCGATGTTGTAATAACCCGAACTGCCGCTGTCATACCGTACCCCGAAAGCGATGATATCGTCGGTCACGGTGGTGCCGGTGGCATCGGCGGCATGGTAGGACTGACGCCGCAATACCCGGTCGAGCGTGGACCAACTGAAATCGCGCTCGTCGCTCAACGGCGAGGTTTGCGCGTCATGCAGGTAATAACGGATCGTTTCGGAGAGGTTCGGCCAATCGGCCGCGCCGCCGGAACCCGGCGCCGTCATGGGAGTATACGGCGTATCGGGACCGCCGAAGGCGACGGTGGTGGTGGGATGACTCAAGCCGCTATCGGTATCGGCATTGAACACAAATTCCCAGGGCGCCGCATAGATAATGGCTTCCTGTCCCCAATCGGTTTCCACGTTGCGGCCCATCATCATGATATCGCTTTGCATCTTGGCCAGGGCGCTACGACCCATCTGCTGGATTTCGACCAGGTCTTCCTGTTGCATAACGGCTTTATCGTAGGCGTTGAAAACCGTGAAAATCGCCAAAACCAACACCGCGGTCAGCAGCAGCGCCAGCATCAATTCGATGAGGGAAAAGCCGCCCTGCCCGGCGGAGGTCCGTTTCGCGAATCGCGTTTGCTTGGCTCGCATCGTCTCTCCCTACCAAACACTCGCCGAGATATCGGTCGAGTTGCTTAATTCTTCCCAGGACAGGATATCCCAGGCCGCGTAACCGTAAGGCACCCGGCCGTAGGTGGTGATCAGCCGCGGCATCGGCGGCAGCATGTAATCCAATCGCGGATCGCGAACGTAGTTGACGCCCGAGAACCCGATCCGGTTGCAGGCCGCGCCGGTTCCCTGACTGCATCCGGAAACGCCCGAACCGAATTGATAGTCGTAAGCCAGGCGACCGGGGATGTTCTGGATCACCGCGCCGACGATCGTCAACCGCCCGGAGCTGTTGCCGCCGTTCAGGGCATTATCGAAACTGCCGCCGGACGTGTAGGCCGAATCGTTGGTGGCCGATCGGGTTCGATAGGTATTGTAGGTGCGCGGCATGACGTACAAACCGGTTTGAAAATTTTGAATCTCGGAAGTGGTGACAACGGAGCAGGAAATGGAACCGCCGGACGCCGTGCACGTCTGGCCGTAGGACATCATCACCGCGTGGATATCCTCGTCGCCGATGTCGTCGTAGACCGGGACATAGTCGGTGCGACCGGTGGGCGGGAAAGCGGTGGCGCCGGTCGCCGACGGATTGTAAGTCGGGTCGGACCAATCATCCCGCCAGGGATGATTGCGCATGATCGCCGCATTCATTCCGGTCCGCATTTCCGGGTAGCTGTTGGGGATGATGATGTTGCCGCCGGCATACAAACCCAAAATATCGGCTTGTTTCGGATCCAATAAGGCGCCGGCATGAACGCGGGTCGGATTGTTTTCGTATTCGATTTCGTGGTCGATATAAATGTTGCCGCTGGCCACGATCGTCAACTGGCCGTCGAGGATGCCCGAAACGATCACGTCGCCTTCCACATAAATAATACCGCTGTAAGTGCCGCTGCCGGTGCAGCTCGCGCCGGTCATGCCGGATACCGCCATGCCGCGGCTCGGCACGTAAATGAATTCGTAGGTGCCGGTACCCGGCAAGCCATTGGTGGTAGAAAGAGTATTATCGATGTCCCCGCGCGGTATCGCATAGGCATCGTCCGGTTCGAAAGTCTTGGAACAGCGGCGATTGGGGGTGAAAGAAAAGCTGGCGTTGCTGCTGTACCACATCTGAGCGCCCTGATTCATCATGGCCAGGTGCCGCTTTTTCATGGTGTCGCCATAAAAAGCGGCGCGCATGTAACCTTCCTCGGTATCGGCGATCGCCTGGGAGCCCGGAGTGCCGTTGTAGCGCAGGGGCACCTTATAAAGCATCATCGTGCCCGGATCGTCGTTGGCGAAGGCGTTCATGTTCGGACCGGTTCCAGGGTTGATCGAAGGGGTAATCGCAGAGGCGACCCGGTACATGCCCGTCATGTCGGTACTGGAAGAAGGCACCACGTACGGATCGGTCGACGACCCGTCTGAATTGATGTCGTTGCGGAAGATGATGCGATACGCCCATTTGTAGGAACTGCCGCTCGGCGTCGGGTCGGGCAGAATCCAATCGTAGACTTGCGGCGAGGTGTTGTGGTAACCGCCGCTGGAATTGTCGGCGAGGATGCCGATCGGCGGCATCAAAACCGATTTGGCGTTCGGCCGCATGCTGCGGTCGGCGTCGGGCCATTTGTTGGTGGCCGAATTGATGCTGATGCCGCCCAGGGTCTGGTTTTTGGCGGTTTCGTAATAATTGGGCGCCCGCCAACGAACCTGGCCGCGGAAATCGGGCAAGCCCCGCATGAACAACCGGCCGGGATTGGTGAGGTCCGTGACATAGCCGGTCGCGCCGGAATAGGCGACGTTGCTGACATAGACGTCGCCTTCGAAACGATCCCTGGCCAGGGTGCTGTCGACCGGATCCGCGATGCCGGTGCCGTCCATCAACACCGTCTGGCAATTCCACCAGGTCGTGCTGTCGCCCGAACAGGATTCGCCCCAGCGAGCCGTTTTACGCGCGGACGGTTCGTTGTTCATGGCGTAGTAGGCAAAATCCCAGACCGACCGCGGTTTGGCCCGGATGCGGAACACTTTGGAAAACAAGGCGCTGCCGCCGGTGCCCGGATTGTAGGCGGTGACGCGGGCGGTAATGGCGATCGGCCGGGACACACCGCGATCCCACCAGCCCTCGAAATCCAGCGGATCGATATAGGCATCGACTTTGTACTGGGAGTTGGAGGCGATGTAGTCGTTGCTCGTGCCCATGATCAGGGCCGAGGCGCTGCTGAGAATTTGTTTGGGAGAAAGCGTGTTGGCGGCGTTGGGGTTGGTATAGACGGCGGTTGGCGGAGTCGGATCGTACCCCAGGCCGTAGGTGCTGGAACTCGCGACCGTGAACAAACCGCCGTCCAGATAATGCAGGTGCAACAGGATGCGGTCCATACTTTGTTCGGCGATCGCAAACAGGTATTGGTCTTCCGCCAGGTTGGTGGTCAGGTACTGCTCGCTGACGCTGCTGAACATCGACAAGACGCCCAGACCCGTCACCATGAGCAGAATCATCATCGCCGCGACGACCGCGTAACCCTTGTTCGCTCCGGCTTTACGGTAGTTGACCATGATCATCCTCTAAAATCCCGCGATATACTGAAAGCGATAAATCGTGTGAAGGCCGAAATTGTCGTTCCATTGCACCCGCACCCGGATGATCTTGAAATCCTCGCCGCGCGTGCCGGAACTGCAGTATTCACCGGTGGTGAAAGTGTTGAGCGACGTGCCGGAAGCAATGCCGGCGGATTCGTCGTAGCCCTTGCCGGTTGTCGGCGAGGTTTTAAACAGGTACGGAGCACAATCGCCGCCGCCGCTGAACAGCGTATCGTAGCCGTTCCGCAGGATCGTCGTGGTGATGTAATAGGTTTCAATGCCGTTATCGCTGAGAATCGCTTCCGTGGCGCCCGAAGGAAACAGCTTGGTATTGGCGATGCCGATGCCGGTGGTATCCGCGGTGGACAAGCCGCTGTTGCCGGCGTAGATCGGCCAACTGCGGATCTGCTCCAGCTTGCGGGTCGCCAGATAGTTGGCGTAGCCGAATTTCCCGCCGGAAGTATTGGCCTTGACGTTGAACGCCAACATCGGAACCGTCGCCAGGATACCGATCACCAGAATGCTGATGGCGACGATGACCTCGATTAATGAATATCCCGTCTGACTGCCGAACCCGGCTCGCCGTGCATTGGTTCGTTTCATTTTATCCGCCGATCCTCACATGGCCGCCCGGCGAGGCTTGCGCCGGCGGTTCGCCCCATCGTTTTACCGAAGTCCGGGACCTTAGTACCAGGATTGGGTCTGTCGCGACCACTTCCACAAGCGTATCCGTCCCGTCGGGCCTTCCCAGTCCACCGCCCGCTGGCGGTCGTCGCGTTTGCCGGTGCAGGCTGGGCAAACGTCTTCATAGGGCGCCAAATAAACCACGCCCTGGTAATTGGCCCCGCCATCGCGGCGGAAATACACGTACATCCGGGAGCAACTCTCGCTGGGATTGATATCGACTCCGCAAGCGGCATTGCGCCCGGGACTTTTATGCCCCGGAACGTTTTGCATGGTCGGGTAGTATCCGAAGACGATATTTTCTTCCAGTTTGTAGGTTTTACCCGAGGTGAAGCCGTTCGTCGGATTCTCGTCGTTATCCTTGGCGACCATGTAGGTATCGCCGCTGGAGCCGCCCGGATAGAAATAAACCAACGCCGGCGCGTCGTCGTGGATCGCCTGCGCCCGCGCCTGGCGAATCTGCCCGGCCAGATCGCGCGCGGACGAGTTGACTCGGATCACCATGCGGTAATGCAAAATGGAAAGAAAGGCGACAGCCGCCATGATGCCGATAATGGCGATCACGATGACCAGCTCGATTAACGTAAAACCTCTGCGTCCCTTGGTTTTGGCTGGGGTTTTCATCATTTTTCCCCCTTTTGATTGGGATCATTAAGCAATAATTATGCCTTATCCGGTGGTGGAATCTCGAATGTATTCTACAAATTTCCCAAGCGTTTGCAAGAAACTTCCGCCACCGGCCTTCCGTTAGGTGTGAAAACTTTTCACTATCTTGAAAAAAGTTTGCCGGCCGGTCTTTTCATTCCGCGGAGGCGCGGGAAACCGCTTCTAATTGATAGTCTTTGATTTTATACAGCAAGGCGCGGAGCGACAGATCCAGCATCTTGGCCGCCTTCGTCTTGTTTCCGTGGGCGCGCTGGAGGGCTTCCTCGATCAGGCGACGTTCGACTTCACGGATGTTTTGCTTGACCGACAAATTGCCGCTGTCGATCGGCAGGCGCTCGCTTTGTTCCCGCCGAACCCGCTCGGGCAAGTCGGCCGATTCGATCGCCCGCCCGCCCGCCAGCACCACCGCGCGTTCCATGGCGTTTTCCAGCTCGCGGACATTTCCCGGCCAGGAATAACCCTCGATCGTTCGCGCCGCTTCCGGCGACAATTCACAACTCGGCAAGGTGTGCTGTTTGGCGATTTTCTGGATGAAATGCCGCGTCAGCAGCGGCAGATCAGCCGGGCGTTCCCGCAGCGGCGGCACGCGCAGATGAAAGACGTTGAGGCGATAATAGAGATCCTCGCGAAAGCGACCTTCGGCCACCAGACGATCGAGATCGGCGGCCGTGGCGGCGACTACCCTTAGATCGACGGCGATTTCCTGGTTGGAACCGACGGGGCGCAGTTTTTCCTCCTGCAGCACCCGCAGCAATTTGACTTGCAGCAACAGCGGCAATTCGCCGACCTCATCCAGAAAAAGCGTGCCGCCGCCGGCGGCGGTGATCAAGCCGACCTTGCTGCCGACCGCATCGGTGAAGGCGCCCTTGGCATGGCCGAACAGCTCGCTTTCCAGCAAATGCTCGGGGATCGCGCCGCAGTTGATCGCGATGAACGGTCCGGCGCTCCGCGGGCTGTGGCGGTGGATCATCCGGGCGATCAATTCCTTGCCCGTTCCCGATTCGCCGGTAATCAGAACGGTCGTTTTGAAAGCGGCGATCTTGCGGACCAGGCCCAGCAGTTCCCGCATGCGCGGATCGTCGGTCAGGATTTCCCGATCCGCCGCCGCGAGCGCGTCCTGTCGCAACTGCCGGTTTTCGGCCCGCAGCATCTCCCGTTCGACCGCCCGGTCCAGGACCACCTGGATTTCATCTCGCTTAAAAGGCTTGCTGATGTAATCGAACGCGCCCAGGCGCATCGCCTCGACCGCTTCGTCGACCGTGCCGTAGGCGCTCATCATGATGATGGGTTTGTCGAAACCGCTCTGGATGGCCCGCCGCAGAAAATCCATGCCGTCGATTTCGGGCATGCGCAGATCGCACAGGATGAAATCGGGCGTCAGGCTGGCCAGCGCGTCGAGGGCGACCTTGCCGTTTTCGGCCGTGCTGACGCGAAAACCCCGTTTCTTCAGCAAAACGCTCAGGGTATAGCGCAGCCCTTCCTCATCGTCGACCACCAGCACGTGCTTCAAATCACTCATGCTCGCCGTCAGTCTCCACCGCGGGATAAATCAGGGTGACCCGCGTGCCCACGCCCGGCCGGCTTTCCACCCGGATGATGCCCCCCAGCGCCGAAACCAGGCGATGGCACACCGCCAGGCCCAATCCCGTCCCCTTGCCGGGCGGTTTGGTCGTAAAGAACGGCTGAAAAATCTGGCCGAGCACTTCCGGCGCCATTCCGGGACCGTCGTCGGTAATGGAAAAATGAACCGTCGGCGCGCCCGGACCCGGCCCGATGCCGTCGGAAAAAACAATACCCCGCGCCTGGAGGTCGGTAAAGGGGACTGCCTCTTCCGGCGGCGCTCCGGGCAGCCGGGCTTCCATCAATTCCGACTTGTCGAACGCCCGCCGTTCGGCGTCGATCCGGATCGCGCCTTGACCGTTCATCGCGTCGGCGGCGTTCAATAAAATATTGAGCAGGGTTTGTTTGAACTGCTGCGAGTTCAGTTCGACCGTCGGCGGCGCGGCGGCGGGTTCGATCGTCACCCGGACCTTGTCCAGGCCGCGCTGGCCGCGCATCAGTTCGACCGCTTCGCCGGCGGCCCGCAGCAGATCAACCTGATCGGGTTTCTCGTCGCGCAAGCGGGAAAAATCGAGCAGCTCCTTCATGATTTTATCGATGCGGGAGATTTCGGTTTCCAACCGGCGGATGATTTCCGACGATTCGCGGCCGCTTTCAGCATCGTGCAGAATTTCCAGATACCCGTAAATCGCGCCGAGCGGATTGCCGACTTCGTGCGCGACTCCAGCGGCCATGCGGCCGACGTACGCCAGGCGATCGGAATGCAACAATTGATCGTGCGCCTGTTGCAGCTCGAGATTCGTCTTGGCCAGCTTTTCCAGTTGCCGCCGATTGACGGCGTCGCGGTCTTGCAGGGTGGTCGCCAGCTTGTGCAACGCGCGGCTCAATCGGCCGATTTCGTCCTCGCCGCGGTGGCGCAGGGACACGCGGTAATCGCCCGCCACCATGCGTTCGGTCGCCGCCGACATCGCCTCGACCGGCCGGACCAGCGCCCACCAGAGAAACAGCGAGCCGAACAGCACGATCACCAGGGCGTCCATCAGGGCGTAGAGCATGAGAATGCGGCGGGTGCCGGCGAGCGCCGCGTAGAGGTCGTCGAGCGGCAGGCTGAACCGGACGCCGCCCAGAATCTTGCCGCGTTGATAGAGCGGCCCGTAAAAAAGCATTTCGGGCTTGTCGGTCTCGGCGCCGATCGTGCGGTGCAGCAATTTCCGTTCCTGAATGGCGCGCGCCAATTCCGGTTCGGACAGCACGAAGCCGAGCAACGCCGAACGGCTGTGGCCGATGACGTTTTGTTTTTCGTCGACGATGACCAGGCTGGACAATTCGAGGTTGTAGGCCATTTCCTGCACGAACATCGTCAGCGGCGGCAAGGTGGTCCGGCCGGCGCTATGTTCCCGGACATCTTCCCACAAATCGAAATGCGCCTGCATCGCCAGCAGGATCGACCGGCCCTGTGCGCGCTTCTGCTGAATCAGGTGATGTTCGAGCAGCCGAATGACGACGAAACCGAACAGGACGACCATCAAAGTGGTCAAGAGCGCCATCAGCAGGACGATCCGCGCGCGCAACCCGGTGATCGGGCCCAGGCTCATCGACCGCAATAGGCGCTGTTTAATACCCAAGATACCACCGCACCAACGGCGGGCCGACCCAGACGTAAAGCACCGCGCCCAACGACAGGAACGGCCCGAACGGAAATTCGAACCGGCGGTCCTTGCCGCCGAAACCGATCGCCAGGATGCCGACGATCGTGCCGACGACGCTGGCGACCAGCAGGGTGAACACGACGCCGGTCCAACCGACGAACGCCCCGATCATCGCCAGCAGCTTCGGATCGCCCATCCCCATCCCTTCGCGCTTGAAGATGGCGTAATAGCCCAGCGCGACCGCCAGCAGCAGCCCGCCGCCGAGCAAAATGCCGATGCCGCCGTCGATCAACCCGTTGCGCCAGTCCCGCGACAGCCAGAACATATTCAACAACAGGCCGAGCGGAATGCCGGGCAGACTGATGACGTTGGGGATGATCTTGTGATCCAGATCGATCATCGTCACGACCAGCAACGCCGCGAAAAACAGATACCAGACCAGCCCGACCTTCAGGCCGTACCGGTACAGCGAAGCCGCCAGAAACACCCCATTGGCCAGTTCGATCAGCGGATAGCGGATCGCGATCGGCTCGCCGCAGGCGCGGCATTTTCCGCCCAACAACAGGTAGGACAGCACCGGGATATTGTCGTACCAATGGATCGGCGTCTCGCACTTCGGGCAATGGCTGCCCGGAAACGCCAGCGATTCGCCCCGTGGTAGCCGCCAGATGACGACGTTCAGAAACGAACCGATCGTCAGACCGAACAACAGCCCCACCACCGCCATGAACAATGTCGGACTCACTCACCCTCCTCCGGTCACCCAGCCTCACGCCCCGCGGCTACGGCCCGCCGGGCTCCGCCGTCTTCAATCTAAGGATGATATATTCGCCCGTCGACGCGGCGCCGGGAAGCCGGTCGACCACCTCGAACGATTTCGTCCAATCGTCCCGGGAAATCGCCGCGTAGAAGGCCAACACCCGCTGATGATCCGCCAGCACGAAAATCCGGCGGTCGCGCAGATAACCAACCAGTTCACCCCGGCCCACCGCGCGCGCGGCTTCCGGATTGACGACCCCGTCCAGGTTGACCACCGGCAGACCGCTGAACGCCGAGACCATCCCGCTGTTGAACGCCCCGACCCGGCTGTCCGGGATTTCGCCGGCCAGGCGGCGCAGTTCCGGCGCGGCTTGCAGGTAATTGCGCTGCCAGGGATAAAAGCCGCCGCGCCACAATTGCGCCGTCACCCGGACAAAACCGGCGACGATCGCCAGACAGATCGCGAGCAGGACGATCCGCGCCGCGACTCGCCGCGCCAAAGCCGCATCCAGGTAACCGATCGCCAAGGCGCCGGCGAGGCCGATCCATAAGTACACGGGAAGGAAATACCACATTTTCTGGTGGTAGAAATAAAACAAATAGAACGCCCAGACGATGCCGCCCCAGGCCAGCAAGACCCACGCGGGCCGATTGGCGGCCGTCCAAAAAGGCAGGCCCGTCGCCAACCGCGTCACGAACACCCCGCCGGCCAGCAAGGCGCACAACGCCAGCGCCACGGCCGGGTTCGGTTGCGCCGCGAGGCGCAAGAAAAAATCGATCAGGCCTTTAAACGCCTGCCCCGAAAACTCCTGCCAAAAGGTTTCGTTGCCCGACGCCAGAATCAAACCCTTGGCCTGCAATAGCGCCCGCGCCGAATCCTGCACCACCGTGCCGAATCGCCATTCATTAAAAACGATCCACGGCGACACGACCGCCAAGGCCGCGCCCGCGGCGAGCCGGCCCGCGCGCCGGCGCGCCGATCGGCCGGCGGCGCCAGACCGCAAGGTCAGGCCGAAATCCAGGGCCAGCGGCACCGCGAAAAGGATCGCGTCGGTCCGCGCCAACAACGCCAGGCCAAGCAAAATCCCAATCGTCAGCCAGCGGCGGCGAGCGGGCGCCGTTTCGTCCCGCGCCGCCAGGTAGCGATCGAACGTCGCCAGAACCAGCAGCAGCATCAGCGGCGCTTCCACACCCATCAGTTCGGTGAAAAAAACGTACGGCGACAAGGCCCAGAAGCCCGCGGCGAACGTTCCGGCGACCGGCCCGGCCAACCGGCGGACCACCCGCCCGCCCAGCCAAATATTGCCCGCGCCGATGAAGGCCGACAGGATCAACAGCAGCCGCGCGCCGCCCGGCGAGCCGCCGCCGAAGAGCACCGCCGGCAGGCTGATCAGCATCCAGAGCGGGTGAAAACCGTTGGTGGCGGTGACGCCGTCGAAGGTGAGGCCATGACCGGTCAGCAGGTTTTCGGCGATGCGCAGGTAGTAGAACGCGTCATCCGCCAGGCAAACCCGCGCCAACCGGTCGAGCGGGCGCGTGGCGATCCACAGGCGGATGACCAGGCCGAGGCCGACCAAACCCCAGTCGATAAATTCCCGGCGAAGGCCCGGTTTTTGCGTTTCGTTGCGGCCCGCGTCCATCTCACGCTCGTGGTTGCCACCGATCGGTGTCGCATCCTATCATCCGGATCAAATCGATGTCTATCAACGATTCCCCAAATCGGCTCGGGCGACTGCTGCCCCTGCTATTACTGGCGGCGGTTTTCGCCGCTTACGCTCCCGCCATACCCGGGCCTTACGTCTGGGACGATCTTTCGTTGATCGCGCAAAATCCGACCCTCGACGACGACGGCAATCTGGCGCGGTATTTTTTCGAGGATCTCGGCCATTTCAACCAGCAACCGCGTGAAATGGGTTTCTATCGCCCGTTGCAGGCGCTGACCTTTCATCTGGAGGTGAAAATTTTCGGCCGGAACGCCGCGGCGCAACGAATCGACAATCTCCTTTTGCACGTGATCGCCGTTCTGGCGCTCTTCGGGCTGGCGCGCCGGCTGCTGCGGTCCGACGGTTGGGGTTTCTTCGCCGCCTTGCTTTACGCCTGGCACCCGCTCTGCACCGAGCAGGTCTGCTTGATCGCCAACCGCGGCGGCATGTTGACCGGCGCGTTTTCCCTGACGGCGCTTTATTGCCTGGCCCGCGCGGCCGAAAACCGGGTTGGCGCCGCCTGGCATTGGTATGTCCTGGCCGGAGCGTCGCAACTGGCCGCCTTGCTCGCCAAGCCCGAAGCGCTGGTTCTCGTCGCCCCCGCCCTCGCCTGGCTTTGGCTGCAACCGGAAAGGCCGCCGCGCTCCCGCGGGTTCGTTACGGGCATCCTGACCGGCGGGCTGGCCGCGCTTTTCGCGATCTGGCATTGGTTGGTGCTGGGCATATCCCACGCGCACAAAGCGGTGGCGGTTCCGTTGCCGACCCGGCTGCTGGCGGTTCCGTTTCTGACCTTGCACGCCCTGCAATTGAGCCTGCTGCCGGTTTCGTTGCGCGCGATCCGCAAAGTGGATCTGGCGGACTGGGCCGCGCCGTCGCGGCTGATTCCGGCGATGATCTGCTGGGCGTTGATTCTCCTGCTTGCCTGGCGGCTCCGGCGGCGTTCGCCGGCGTTCGCGTTCGCGACGTTGCTGTTTGCCGCGACCATGGCCCCCGGTTCCGGCGTCATCGCCCTGGTCCGGCCGGTCGCCGAACACTACTACTATCTGCCCGCAGCCGGCGCCTGCCTGATGCTGGCGGCGCTTTTCCACCTCGTCTCGCCATCCTTGGCGGGGCGCGGGCAATCCGGTCGGGCGAGCCTCATCCGCTGCCTGGCTTTCGTCCTGGCCGCTCTTTTTCTGCTCGGCACGTCCAACCGCGCGACGATCTGGGCCGACCCCGAACAGTTGTGGACCGACAACGTCGCCAAGGAACCACGCTCTTCCGAAGCGCTCAACAATTTGGGAACGGTCGCGATCGAAAAGGGGAACGCGACCACCGCGGTCGCCTGGTTCGAGAAAGCGGTCGCCGCCAATCCCGCCAATCAAAAAGCCCGGTTGAACCTCGCGCACGGTTTGATCCTGCTCGAGCGTCTGGCCGACGCGTTTGCCGCGTTGCAACCGGTTTTGCAGGCCGACCCTTGCCAGACGAAAGCGCTGTTGCTGTTGGGCCGACTGCTGGCGACAAGTGAACTGCCCGCCGCGCGGCAAACGGCCGAGGCGACGCAACCGGCCGAAACTTGCCGGGCCTGGATCGTCCTGGGCGAAGCGTTGGGGCTGGAAAACGCCGGAAACGCGATCGCGGCGCGGCTCCGTTACGAACATTTCCTGGCGCTGTCCCCCCGGCATCCGCTGGCGCCCGCCGTCCGGCAGCGTCTGGCGGCGGGAAACCGTCCCGCGTCCGATCCGTTACCCTCGCTTTCCGAACCTTTCTGATCGCCTCGTTCTTTCCGGGTTAACTTAAAGGAAAAGCAAAAAAGCCACCGTTTGACCGGCACTCTCCGATTAACTTATAATTTTTCTGATTTGCAACCGACGATCGAGGGATCCATGGCGATCAGCCGTTGGGGGATATTGTCGTTGCTGACGGTCGCGTGCCTTTGCGCGCTTCCGATCGCTTGCGAGGACAAGGACGATCCGGCCGCGGAAATCCCGGACGACGACGACACCTCGCCGGAATACACTCCTCCGCCCGACGACGACAACGATACACCCGATGAAAAATGGGGGCTCTGGCACGGCGTCTGGCTCGACGACGATCTGAAATTCGAGGATATTCCGACGCTGGGCACCCTCTCCCCGTCGACGGTTTTCACTCCCGGCGGCGACCTGGCCGTGATCAGCATGCGCAAAACCCAGGAGCAGGTCGGCGGCGAAACCGTCTATCGCCAGATTCTTTACCTGACGCGCCAACTGGCCGGCGGCGAATGGCGCGACCCGCTGGAGCTGGCCAACTTTTCCTGGGCGTCGCAAAACTCGGCGGTGATCGCCGATTCCCGGGACCGGTTGCACGTGGTTTATTCGCACCAGGGCCAGCCGACGCACCTGATCGTCGAGGGCAACAAAGTCACTTCCATCCCGATGCAGAACGGTCCGTCCTCGCCCGAATATTTCGCGCTGATCGAAGGCCCTTATCAATTGATTCATGCGGTATTCGGCTACTGGAGCTTGTCGCACCAGGTCTTCATCGGCGACGTGTGGTACGTCATCGACACCTTCAGCGACGGCAGCTACCCCGATTTGAGTTACAACCCCGCCATCGAAAACGGGTCCCGGCTGGTGTTTCTGCGTTACAAAGGGGTCGGCGACGCCTGCACTCTGATGCACTTCACCTGGACCGACAACGGTTGGATCGGCGACGAGGTGCTTCCCGAAGTCGATTTTTACCCGCGCCCGCACCTGGCCATTGACGACGAGGGGCAATCCAACATCCTCGTGCCCAGTTCGCAGGGGCTCATGTACCTGACGCAGAATCCAATGTGCATCGCCGGCGGCTGGTGCTCGGAGATCATCGCCGGCGACAGCCGCGACATGGGGCAGGAGCACGCGGATCTGACCATGTCGGCGGGAATGCCGGTCGTCGCCTACCGCGATGCCCGCACCTCGCGCGGCTACACCGCCTGCCGGATCGACGGACAGTGGATCACCGACGAACTCAGCGGGTTCAACGGCGGTTTTATCGGCTTGACGTTGACCGTCGACCAGGATCAGACGCCGCACCTGGTGTTCGCCGGTTCGGGGATGGAATAATCCGGGCCTGCCGCGACGCGCGTCACTCGGCCAGCTTGACCTCGGCCTTTGCCATCGAGATGACTTCGTCGCCCTTCTGATTGACCGCGTTGAATTCGGTGTGCGCCACGCCGTTTTCGACGCTCGTCACCGTGGCTTTGACGGTCACCGTATCGCCCGGCAGCACCGGCTTGGAGAACCGCACCTTGAGGCGCTTGAGGGCGTAGGGATCGCCGGCCCAGTTCGTGTGGGCGCGCGCCGTGAACGCCATGGTGCACAGGCCCTGCAGAATGTTGTTTTCCAGGCCGACCATTTTGGCGAATTCCGGGTCGATGTGGATCAGGTTGAAATCGCCGGAAGCCCCGGCGTAGAAGATCGGATCGTACTTGCCGATGTTCTGCTTCAGTTCGAAGGTCTGACCGGCGGCCACTTCGGAAAGCTTTTTCATAACGCGCCTCCCCGTACCAAGAAGGTGTAAATGCTGGTCGTGACCAGATCGCCGTCGACGCGGCTCTCGGCCTCGAACGTCACCACGAGGTTCTGCTTGCGCGCTTCGGCCGAAACCAGCTTGCCGGTGGTCAGGACCACGTCGCCGTGCTTCACCGGCCGGTGAAAAACAAATTCCTGCTCGCCGTGGACCAGCATCGGGATGTTGAGGTTCAGATCGGGATCGAACAGCATCTGGGCCGCGATATCCTTGGTATAAACGACGGCGAACGTCGGGGGCGCGACGATCTGGCCGTACGGGCCCTTGGCCGCGGCATTCTCGTCGCGGCACAGCGGGCTGGTTTCACCGATGGCGTTCACGTATTCCTTGATTTTCTCGATGCCGACGACGTACTTCGTCGGCGAATACGTTTTGCCGATGAATTTTGGATCGATCATGAGAGCCTCCGGAAAGATGTATTGAGACAGCGGGCATCTTGGCCCGCGGCCGGCGGCTTGTCAAATTGCGCGCCCGCCGCCGACGGCGTTTCGGCTGGCGCGGCGACGCGTTTGCCTAGACCCGCCTTTTTAATGTAAAACCATCCCGATTGCTGTTGAAATCGATCACGAATCCACCGGAGAGAGGCTACGACCGATGAAAATCGAACAGACTTTTACGATTGATGCGCCGCTGGACAAAGTGTTGACCGCCATGCGCGACCCGGCCCTGATCGAGGAAGACGCCAAATCGCGCAACTGCGTCTCGATGAAAATCATCGACGTCAAAAAGACCGCCGACACGCACGTGTTCGAAATGCACTCCGTCGACTACGCGGTCGGCCTGACCGGCATCGACAAGAAAAAGACGGAAAACAACACCAACTACGTGGAATGGGATCTGAAAAAAGGCGTGTCGACCTGGAAGTGGAAGGGCGGCAACGAAATGTCGAACAAGGCCAAGATCACCGGCGGCACCACCCTCGCGGCCCAGGGCAAAAGCACCGCGGTGACGATGTGGGTCGACATCGACGTGCCGATTCCCATCGTCGGCAAGAAAGTCTCCGAGATGGTCGGCAAGAACTTCAAGGCCGAGTGGCCGAAATACATGGAACGCCTGGCCCGGTGGGCGAAGAAGTAAATCAGCCGAGAAGTGCGAACAAAGCGCGGCCCCCGTGGGTCGCGCTTTTTTTATCGCAATGAACCTGTTCAGGCCGACAATCGGGTGCCATGGTCTTCGATCCGTCCGGATCACATTTTCCCCAGCTTTGAGGAGGCCCTTGGCCGTCTCATTTTAACCGCATCCCTTCTCGGAAAGGACAAGTGGTTGTCAAGATATAACTTTCCTCTAGTTCGACTGTCGGTCGAATTTTTCGGTTCACCGGATGATCTGGGCGATGCCACATCCCGAATCATTTTGGAAAGGGGACGAGCC
>JAAYVF010000093.1 GCA_012517325.1 Myxococcales bacterium
CTTCCCCCTCGGGGGAAGGCGACCGGCTGGGAACCCTCAACCGAAAGAGGATCCTAACCCAAAGTGCGAAAGATTGTTGACACTACCCGACCGGCTGGGAACCCTCAACCGAAAGAGGATCCTAACCCAAAGTGCGAAAGATTGTTGACACTACCATCTTACTTTTACCATTAGGCGTTTTATTTGACGCACGCGAAACAAATCATGGGGTTTCGCTTCGTAACATTTTTGAAAGGTGTGCTGCCGCAATGCAAGAAAAGGGAAGAGATGTACTATTGACTCGTGTGGTTACAGGTGTCCACGGAATTTTCCACGATAATTGCTTCTAACTCCAATCCAATTGAAAACACTGAAATTTTAAAAATGGGTTATTCTTATCAAACACTAGATGAATCTGAATGCGTTGTCCTGGTTGCCAACCATTTTTCATTGCTGTTTTTAAATAGGATGACTCATTATCTCTAACCTCGCTTTCTCTTTGCTTCAATTCATTTCGAAAATGATTCATATGCATTACTGCATCGCTACTATCTCCTGATGTTTGAATGCCCCCGCCAATTGGGAAATACGTCGTGTCATCGGAAAGAGTGATAATTGGTTGTAAGCCGGCTTTTCGAGCCCTGCCCAATTCTTCTTTACTAGGTGTTTTTCCACAAGATTCAACCTCCAATATGAACTTCGATAATAATTCAGGCCAGTTACTATGCATTTCCTCTAGAAGACTGATCAAATTAAAAGATTTGTGATCGCCTATAGTTATTGCACAGAAATGAGTGTCAGTTACATAAGCAAATAGTAGATTATCTGTTCTTTTTATAAAGCCATAATTTTCCAGTATTTCGCCAAGATGGAAATGGTGAATTCCCCAATCAAAAAGTAGCAAATCTTTTTTCGCTAATTTACGAATATTTGTTGTCTGATATGGGGATAAATCCAGGCCTTGTTCTGCTCGATTTAGGATACACTGTATTGCCTCTTCATATTTTGGCGGCTGGATAAAATTCTTCGCAATTAACACTATTCGCTGCTTAGGAAAAATTCTAGTCTTAAGTGCGTTGAAGTACATAAGCTCAATATCAATATCACGCTGATTCGAGTTGATTGTGTATCCCATTGCGAGGAGACGATCACGCAAGTGATTGATATAATCGTGATAGAAATCAATTACCATTTTCCGCTCAAAATCGGATTAATTCCGTATCCTCCCTGCTCTCATACAACCGCTTAACCCGTTCCTCATCTCGGCGGACATATATCGTTTTGGTGGCGGCGGCGTAGACCTGGCCCGTGCGGGCGTCGCGCGGCTT
The DNA here is from genome assembly GCA_012517325.1 of Myxococcales bacterium. Taxonomy (NCBI): domain Bacteria; kingdom Pseudomonadati; phylum Myxococcota; class Myxococcia; order Myxococcales; species Myxococcales bacterium. Next base: position 1,308 of record JAAYVF010000093.1, read on the forward strand.
TTTGACTAATTTGCGACGGGTGTAGAGGACCGAACCGGCGCCGGCGTTTTTCAGGTCGCTGTGCAACAGGGCGAGGGTCGCGGCGTCGAGTAGGGTTTCGGCGGACAGTTCGCCGGAGGCGGGCAGGCGGACGATCACGTGGCTGCCGGGCGAACCGTCGGTGTGCAGCCAATAGTCGTTACCGCGCGCCAGTTGAAAGGTCAAACTTTCGTTTTCGGCGGCGTTGCGGCCGACGTAGATCCGCGCACCGTCGGCGGCGACAAACGGCTTGGGGCCGCTCGGCGCCTGTTCGCGGACGCGCGGCAGCGCCTGCCGCTTCTTTTCGACGACCACCTTCAAGCGCCGCAGTTCGGCTTCCAGGCCGGACAGATCGTCGCCCGGAACGGAATGGAGCAGCCGCCGTTCCGGCTCTTCCAGGTCGAGCAGGCGATCCTCGTTTTCGCGGCGGCGGCGGTCGAGATCCTCGCGCTTGCGGCGCGTGCGCCGCGCCGATTTGAACAGCCGGTCGGCGTTTTGCTGCGGCGTCAGCGCCGGGTCGAGTTCAACGCGCACGAGTTGCGCCGGGTCTTCCCACGACGGAAACTCCGCCGCCGGCTGTCCCTTGCAAACCTCGCGCAGATGGGCCAGCAGCAGTTCGCCCTGCAAGGTCAGCCGATCGGCGTCAGGCAGTTCGCCGAGCTCGCGCGCCAGCTTGCGCACGAATTTTTCGAGCCGGCGCGCTTCGCTCTGCACCGCGCCCAGCAGGCGTTGCCGGCGCGTTTCGTGTTCGTACTCGGTCTCGGCGGCGGCGAAGGCATCGGCCATCGCCTCGACCGGCATTCCGCGGTCGTCGCGATTCGGTTGGCCGGAGCGCGCGGGGGGCGCGTACGGCTGGCCGAGGGCCAGGCCGCGCGCCGCGAGGCGGTTATCGAAGAGCGCGGCGAGGACGCGCCCCTCGGGATCGAGAAACAGCAGGTTGCTTTGCGGGCCGAACAGTTCGGCGATCAGGGTCCAGACGTCGCCGAAGCCTTCCTCGTCCACGGCGTGAATGCTGAAGCTGAACAGGCGATCGTGCGGGTCGAGGGCGATTTCCTCGAGGCGGCCATTGGCGATCCGCTTGCGCAGCAACATGCAGAAGGCCGACGCCTCGGAAGGCTCGCCGGGCTTGTCGCCGTGCGGGACGACGCGGAAGAAACGGGGATGCGCGGAAAGGCGGACCCAGAGCGATTCGCCGGCGCCCCGGCATTCGAGGACGATCGTCTCGGGGCCCGGCTGGCGGATTTTCTGAACGCGACCGCCGGTCAGCCGCGCCTGCAGAAAGGCGGCGACGCGGGCCATCTCGGCCCAGGTCATGCCGCTTCTCAGTCCACCGTCAGCCACCGGGCCTCCAGGGTGTGCGGCTCGATTTCCAGCAGGCGGTGCGTGTCGCGGAAGCAGCCGACGTTGATGTAGCGGATCGGCTCGTCGGGCAACTCGACGTCGACGAACTCGGCCAGTTGCGGCTGGTGCACGTGACCGAACAGCACCAGGCGCGGCCGGTGGAGCCGGCAATAGTAAAGCAAATCGTCGCTGCCGCCCTCGTCGCGCGCCGCGGCCACATCGTAGGTGAGGCCGGGGATCGACGGCGGCGAATGGATGCCGAGGATTTCCACCGCGCCGACTTCGTGCAGGCGCTTGGAGAACTCGGTGGCGGGGATTTCGCCGGGCATGCCGAACGAATACGGGCCGGGTGGATGGCCGCTGACCAGGCCGACGCGCCGTCCCGCGATTTCGAGCTTTTCGGCCAAGCAGAGGTGGTGGTCGTCGCCGAGGTTCGGCGCCAGGACCTCGGGGAAATCGACGTTGCCGTAGATGAAATAGCCGGGGCAGGGAATCGCCCGGCTCATCGCGTCGTAGGCCTTTTCGGCGGTGACACGGATCAGGCGAAACAGGTTCGGCACCGAACCCGCCGCCGTGGCCATCCGCCGCCGCGCGTCGTCCAGATCGCCCGATTGAATGGCCGCCAGGGTCGACTCGATGGTTTCGCGCGGCACGAATTCGGCCAGCACGCCCGACAAATCCTTGTAGTCGATCACGTTGAGGTGGTCGCCCAGGCTGAGCAGCAGGTCGTCGGGGCGCAGGAAGCGGCCGAGCAATTCGGCCGAACCGTGCAGATCCGACACCACCAGCAGCCGCATCGCGCTTAGCCTTCGACGACGATCTGTTTGCCCGCGGCTCGGCGCACCTTGGCCGCCTCGGCCTCGTAACCGGCGCGGCCCAGCAGGCCGAAGGCGTAGCGTTTGCCCGCTTCGACGCCCGGCTGGTCGAACGCGTCGATGCCGAACAGGCGGCCGGCGGCGGCGGTCTGCACTTCCAGATGCATCAGCAGGCGGCCGAGCGCGTCCTCGTCGATCCGTGGAAGCGTGATCGTGGCGCAGGGGCGACCGACCTCGGACAGCGCGAACCGCGTGGCCTCGGCCTCGGCGTCGAACAGGTCGTACATCGAGTGGCCTTTGAAGTAGGTGAAGGCGCCGTCTTTCCAGGGGCTGGCCGGGTAAGGCAGCTTGCGCCGCAGCCGTTCGACGCGCAGGAAGGTGTAGAACTTGTCGTCGGGCCCCTCGGCATACAACTGTACCTGGCTGTGTTGATCGGTCGCGCCGAGCGCCGCGACGGGCGTCGGGCCGACGTGGACCGGCTTGCCCGACAGGTCGACGGCCTTGCCCAGGCTTTCGGCCCACAATTGCCGGAACCAATCGGCGACGCGGAACAGCGCGTTGCTGTAGGGCATCATCACCGCCATGACGCGGCCCTGCCGGTAATGCAGGTAGTGCAACCCCGCGCCCAGCAGCGCCGGGCTGGCGTCGGCCAGGCCGTACAACGAGGTTTGCAGCGCGTCGCCCGCGCCCTGGAGCAGCGCCTTGATATCCATTCCGGCCAGCGCGGCGGGAAACAGACCGACGGGCGTGAAGATCGAGAACCGGCCGCCGACGGCGGGCGGCACCGGCAAGGTGGCGAAGCCCTCCTTTTCGGCGAGCGCGCGCAACGGGCCCTTGGCGGGATCGGTGGTGAAGAGGAAGTGTTTCACGGCCGCGGCGCGGCTGCCGAGCTTCTTCGCGAAGAGGTCGAAGAAGATCAGGAATTGGCCGATCGTCTCGGCGGTCGAGCCGGACTTGGTGATGACGTTGACCAGGGTCGTGCGCGGGTCGATCACGTCGAGCACTCCGGCAACCAGTTCGGGATCAACGTTGTCGAGCACGTAAAACGTGCGGTGCCCGCACAGCGCGGCCAGTTGGTTGTGCTGCGGGTGCATCAACGCTTCTTTCAGGGCGATGAAGCCCAGCGCGCTGCCGCCGATGCCGAGGATCACCACCGAATGCACATCCTCGTGGCTGTAGGCCGCGGCCGCTTTTTTCACCGCGCGCAGCATCCCGGCGTCGCCGGGCAGGTCGGCGAAGCCGAGCCGGCCCGCCGCGCGGTCCGCTTGCAATTGCTTGCGGACCTGCCGCAGGTCTTTTTTCAGCGCCGTCAGGTCGCGTTTGGCGACGCCGGCGGCCAGGGCATGCGAGTAATCGAAACGGATCGCCATGATCAACTCCCGTATTTTTCGTGGGAAACGATTTTTTCCAGTTCCAGGCGCGTGGTTTTGTTGGGCCATTGCTCGGGATAACCCAGCGGGATCAACTCCACCAGCTGCACGTCGGCCGGAACCTGCAGGGTTTCGGCGGCCAGTTCGAGGTTGATCGCGCCGACGTGCACCGTGCCCAGGCCCTCGGCCACGGCGGCCAGCGACAGGTTGGCGGCGGCCAGCCCGGCGTCGAACAGGCCCCAGTCGCCGAGCGAGGTGCTGGGCGTGCCCTTGTAGTACCCGGAACGCTTTTTCACGAAACACAGCGCCAGCACGACCGGCGCCTTCAGAATGGCCGCGCTCGATGGATTGCCCGGCGAGAGGCACGGCGCCAGTTTGGCTTTGATCGCGGGGTCGGTGACGACGATCCAGCGGGCGGGCTGGGCGTTGGCCCAACTAGGCGCCCGCCGGGCGGCTTCCAAAACGCGTTGCAACACCGCCGGCGGAATCGGGTCGTCCTTGAAGCGGCGGACGCTGCAGCGTTGTTCGAGTGCCTGGGATAGTTCCATCGTTTTCTCCTTTAATGGAAATAAGATAAGGCCTTTTCGCCCGTTGTCAGCCGCGCCGGTCGCGCAGGCAGTCCACCAGTTCGGTCAGGATCTCGCTGGCGTTACCCTGCAACGAATGATGGGCGACGTATTCGGTCAGGCCGGTCCGCGTGAGATTGATTTCGACGACCTTGGCGCCTTTTTGCCGCGCCATGATCGGAATGCTGCTGGCCGGAAAAACGGTCGCGCTGGTGCCGACCACCAGGATGACGTCGCAACGTTCCGCTTCCTGGAACGCCATCAGCGAGGCGGCGCGCGGAATATCCTCGCCGAAGAAAATCACCGTCGGCTTGAGGATGTGGCCGTCCTCCGGGCAGCGCGGTGGAAAAACGCCGTCGGCTTCCATCTGCTTTTCGATGAGGTCGGCGTCGAACTGGCGGTGGCAGTAGAGGCACATCAGCTTGCGGCTGTTGCCGTGAAACTCGATCACGTTGCGCGAGCCCGCCTTCTGATGCAGGTCGTCGATGTTCTGGGTGACCAGCGCCTTGAGCACGCCCATTTCCTCGAGCGCGGCGAACCCAAGATGCGCCCGGTTGGGCCGGGCGCTTTTAACCACCGCGTTCATCTCGCGCAGCATTTCCCAGACCTTGACCGGATTGGCGCGAAACGCTTCGATGGTGGCGTATTCCATCGGGTCGAAGCGATCCCACAAGCCGCCCGGGCTGCGAAAATCGGGAACGCCGCTTTCGACGCTGATGCCGGCGCCGGTCAGGGCGATCGCCCATTGGCTGTGCCGGAGTAATTCGACGACGGTTTCGAAATCTTTCACCGCAAATCCTCGTCGGGGGGCAAGTCGTCGGTCCAGGAGGGATCTTCGGCTTCACGGGCGCGGCGCCCCAGTTGTTTTTCCAGCGCGGCGATGCGCTCCTTGGCGTGGGCCAGCCAATCGGTCCGCTCGCCGATGGTCTGGCCGACCTCGATGTATTGCCGCCAGCGGTCCAGCGCGCCCTCGATGTCGCCGAGCTTTTCGTGAGCCGTCGCCAGGTTGAAGTGAGCGCTGGCGTAATTGTATTCGATGCCGATCGCCCGTTCGTAGGCGTCCTTGGCCTGCTCGAACAGGCCCTGCGACGAATAGGCGCGCCCCAGGTAATTATAGGCCTGCCAATGGCGGACGTTGCGGTTGATCACTTCCTGAAACATCTTCGCGGCCTCGGCGAAGCGCTCTTCCTTCAACAACTGCCGGCCGAGGTTGAGGTATTCGTCCAGCGTGTGATCCTTGCCCTCCGGCTTGTTCAGCTCGAATTTCAGCCGTTCGGTTTTTTGGCGCGGGCCGCGACGCCGGATCAACGAAAGAACGATGAACAACAGGCACGCGGCGGCGATCGAAACCGCCAGCGCGCCGAAAAAATAACGGCCGTCGATCACCCCGGTGATGAACAGTAAAGCCGTGACGGTCACGGCCGCCAGGATCATGACCCAAAGCCAGACGTAGGAGATGCGTCCGTTCGAACCCACTGTCGGAAACCTTTTACGTGAATTCATCGTGATGTCCGGAAAGTATCATATCCGCCGCGGGGCCGTAAATCCGGGGCCGAAAAAAAGCGGTCAGGCGCGGCCTCCCGCGGCCGCGACCAGCTCCGCCAACCGGTCGACCACCTGTTCGATGCTCAGGCCGGTGGTGTCCAGGGCGACGGCGTCTGGGGCCTGCCGCAGCGGATTGAGGTCGCGCTCGCTGTCGCGGCGGTCGCGTTCGCGCTGGTCGGCCAGCACCTGGGCGAAGTCGACGGATTGGCCGCGCCGCGCCAGTTCCAGAACCCGCCGTCGGGCGCGTTCCTCGTCGCCGGCCACGAGAAACACCTTGATCTCGGCGTCCGGAAAAACGTTGGTGCCGATGTCGCGGCCTTCCATTACCACGCCGCCGCCCGCGCCCATTTGCCGCTGCATGGCCACCAGGCGGGTTCGCACCGCCGGCACGCTGCTGGCCTGGCTGGCCGCCTGGCTGACCTCGTGTCGCCGGATTTCCGCGGTGACGTCCTCCCGGTTACAAAAAACCCGTTGTCCGCCGTGGCCATCCGGTTCAAAATGGATACTCAAGGATTCCAGGAGCGGGGCCAGCGCGGCGGCGTCGAGCGGATCGCAACCGGCGCGCCGGGCCAGCAGGCCGACGCAGCGGTACATCGCCCCGGTATCGAGGTAGACAAAATTCAGGCGTTCGGCCAGCATTTTGCTGACCGTGCTTTTGCCGGAGCCCGAGGGCCCGTCGATGGCGACGATCGGCCGGGAGCGTGCAGGCATGTCGTTCTCCGCGGTATTTTGCCGCGATTGTTACACGAACGGCGGCTCCCTTTCCAGGTTGAACTTTACCGCGGCGGTTTCTAAGCTGGCGCATCGAATCATCCGAGGAGCGGACCCATGCATTTCCGTCGGCCGATTCTGGCGATCCTTTGTCTGACGGCGGTCGCCGCGAGCGCGCAGATGCTATTGACGCTGACCATCGCCGATCACCGCCTGAGCGTGGAAATCGCCGACACCGACTCGGCGCGGCAATTGGGCCTGATGAACCGCGATTCGCTGCCGGAAGAGCAGGGGATGCTGTTCGTCTACGACCGGGCGCATCGCCTGAATTTCTGGATGAAGAACACGCGTCTGCCGCTGGATATCGCTTTTCTTTCGGCCGACGGCGTCATCCAGCAGATCGCGTCGATGCAACCGTTCGACGAAAACCATACGGTCTCCGAGCAGCCGGCGATGTACGCGCTGGAGGTCAACCAGGGTTGGTTCGCCCGCCATCGGGTCAAGGTCGGCGAGCAGGTGAAGGGTTTACCGAAAACCGGTCGCTAACCGACCGTATCGACGAGAGGAACCGTCCATGAACCATTCATTGTCGCGCGGCATGATCGTTCCGGCGCTGTGCCTGCTGCTTTTGGCGGCTGGCTGCGCCAGCGCCTACCAACATACGAAGCTTTACAGCGACGATCCGGAATATCTCTGGCTGGAGTGGGAAAACGCCAAGGGTCAGACGGTCGCCCAGCACTTCAATCATCCGGCCGACCTGACCGCCGACCAGATTCAGCAGATTCTCGCCGCGATTCACCTCGAGGAACATTCATTCTTCAAATGGCGGGACCAGGGCCCGCTGTTCACCGAGGAATCGTCCGCTAAACTCGCCGGCTGGCTCGTCGAGGCGCTGCAGAAGGCCACGGCGGATCAATGGGTGCGCTTCGCGGTCGTCAGCATGAAGCGCAAGCTGTTGTTCAAGGACGCCATGCTGACCGACGGCATCTGCTATTTCCAGGACGGCAAGCTCAACCTGATCTTCGGCAACATCGATTACCAATCCGCCGATCCGAACGCCGAGTACTACCGGCTCGATCCGCGCGAACGCACGGTGATCAACGCCTTGCGGCTGCAAACCAATCCGGCGCGCGGCTACGCCGCGCCGCCGGTGGTCAAGGGCGACAAGTGGCTGGACACGGACCGGCGCAACTGGCTGGTGATCGATCCGGCGGTATTTTTCGCGAAGCCGGCCGAGGAAGCGAAGCCCGAAACGCCGGTCAAGGAGGATCCGACCCTGCGCCTGCAAAAGCTCAAGGAATTGCTCGACCAGGGTTTGATCACGCCGGAGGAATACGAGCAGAAACGCCAGGAAATCCTGAAGGAGATTTGACGCAGGCCGCCAGCACGCCGAAGAACGCCTGAGCCGGCGGATTTTCGCCGTATTGCCGCTGATTTTAATCGCCGGCGCCTCGTGCTACCTCGGCCGCGCCGTTCGCTACAATGTCTCCTCCGTTTACGATTACAAAATTTTCCCCGGCAACGAACTGACCGCGAGCGGTCAGCCGTTTCATTTTGAAAAAGACCTCGCCGCCGGCCGGGTGCCCGCAACGTTGTCGTTCGGACGTTTCCAAAACCAAAAGCTGGACGAATTTCTGGCGGCGAACGACACGCTGGCCTTTCTCGTCTTGAAGGACGATCGCCTCGTTGACGAGCGGTATTTCAACGGGCATTCGCCGACGGCGCTTTCCATGTCCTTTTCGCTGGGCAAATCCATCCATTCGTTGCTGATCGGCATCGCGCTGGCGGAGGGGAAAATCGGGTCGCTCGATCAGCCGGTGACCGACTACCTTCCCGAACTGCGCGACCGGGGATTCGACCAACTGACCATCCGCCACTGCCTGCAGATGACCTCGGGGATCCGCTACAAAGAGTGGGACAATCCGTTCGGGCGCCACGTCCGACTGTATTACGGCGACGACATCGAAAAGGAAATCCTCGGCTTCACCCTGAAAGAACCGCCCGGCACGCGGTTCGAATACCGCAGCGGCGACACCATGCTGCTCGCGCTGATTCTCAAGCGCGTCCTCGCGCCGGAAACCATCACCCAGTACCTGCAACGAAAGCTGTGGACGCCGCTGGGCATGGAAGGCGACGGGTTGCTCTGCACCGACTACGCGGGAAAACTGGAGAAGGTGTATTGCTGCCTCAGCGCCCGCGCCGTGGATTTTCTCAAGTTCGGACGGTTGATGCTGCGCCAGGGCGAATGGGACGGCACCCGGATCGTTCCGGCGGAGTGGGTCCGGCAATCCACCAGGATCGACGAATCGTTCGGCAGCGTCTGGTACTACCAAATCCAGTGGTGGCTCGCATCGAAGGAGCGCGGCGATTTCATGGCCGTGGGCCATCTCGGACAGTATCTTTATGTGAATCCCGGCAAGAATCTGGCCGTTTTGCGCTTGGGTAGAAGCCGCGGCGATTTGGCCTTCGAAGAATGGAAGGAGCTGTTCACGGCACTGGCCGAACAGGTCCGGTGACGGGCGATCGCCCGCGATCAATCGACGACAAACACCTCGCCGTCGCGCGCGGCGCGGACCTCGCCGGCGAAATCGGCCTGCACGGCGGCGGTCAACCGTTCGGTGAGGCGATCCGCGGCGAAGTGCGTGAGCACGATCTTTTTCACGCCGGCGCCGTTGGCGAGAGCGGCGATCTGGACGGGCGTCAGGTGCCCGGCAACCGGCTCGTCGTCCGGATAGCCGGCTTCGCAAAGCAGCAGATCTGCCTGCTGGATCAGACGCCGCAAGCCGTCGCAGGCGATGGTGTCGCCGGAAACGGCCAAGACCTTGCCGGCGGAGGCGAAGCGATAGCCGAGGCAGTGGTGCGATTCGGCGTGGACGACTTCCTCGTAGCGCACCGTCAGCTCGGAACCGAACGCGAGTTCGCCCGGCGGATCGTACTCCGTCCATTGCAAGGGGAAGGCCGGGTTCAGCAGCCAGTCGCCGAAGGCTTGCGCCAGCCCCTGCCGCAGCCGGCCCAGGCCGGGGCCGCCGCCGATCATCAGCGTCGCGGTCCGCCGCCGTTCGACGTGCAGGCCGAAGAGCAGCGGCGCCAGGCCGGCGGTGTGGTCGGCGTGATAATGCGTCAGCAGCACGGCGGCCAGTTCCTCGGGCGGGATGCCGGATTCGACCAGCCGCGGGCCGACGTTTTCACCGGCGTCAATGAGAATCCAGCGGTCGGCGGCCTGCACGGCGGTGGCGGGCGCGGCGCGGCGCGGGTTGGGGAAACAACCTCCGGTGCCTAGGGTGACGATTTTCACGGCGCCTCCCGAAAGGATGGGTGATCGTCCAAAATGTAACCCGGTCGGCTCGGTTGTAAAGCGAAAAACCGCCCCCCTTGATCGCAACGGGTGAATCGAGCAAATAATGCCTGACACGTCCCCATCCTATAAACGGAAACCGAGGCATTCGTGACCGTCCGTCTGAACGACCATGGCCTGGACCTGGAGGGCCGCCGGCTCCCGCTGATTTCGGGCAGCATCCACTACTGGCGGCACCTGGCCAAGGACTGGCCGCAACTGCTCGAACGGGTGAAAAGCCTGGGATTCGACATCATCTGCACCTACATCCCCTGGGGTGTGCACGAAGCGGGGCCGGGCACGTTCGATTTCGGCGAGCTCGATCCCTCGAAGGACGTCGGTCGCTTCCTCGACCTGGCGGCGCAGGCCGGGCTGCTGGCGATCGTCCGCCCGGGGCCGCACATCAACGCGGAGCTGCCGTACTTCGGGTTCCCCGCGCGGGTGATCGAAAATCCGAACTGCCTGGCGCGCAACGCCCGCGGCGGGTTCGTGATCCTGCCGATTCCGCCGCGCGCGTTTCCGGTCGTTTCGTACGCCTCCGACGAATTCTGGCGGGAGCTCGAAGGCTGGTTTGGGGCGCTGGCGCCGTTGTTGCGGCCGCGCTTGTATCCCAGCGGGCCGGTCGTCGGCGTACAACTCGACAACGAGATGAGCTACTTCTTCCGCACCTCGGCCTACGACCAGGATTACCATCCCGATGCCCGCGCCAAGTGGCTGGCGTTTCTGAAAACGAAGTACGGCGATCTGCACAAGGCGGCGGACATTTACAACGCGCGGCAGTTGCCCGACGAGACGCCGCTGCCCGACGACTTTCGCGCCCAGACCCCGCAGGAACTCCTGTTTTACCTGGATTGGGTCGAGTTCAAGGAAGAACTGTTGATCGGATCGTTCGCCCTGATGCGCGAGATGTGGCGGCGTCACCGGATCGACGGCGTCGTCTTTTCGCACAATTTCCCGCCCGCCCAGGCCAAGAGCCCGCTGAACATCCCGCGCGCCGAGCGGCATGTCGATTACTGCGGCGTCGATTTTTACCTGCACCGTTACGAGTACCCGGCGTTGAAGCGTCGCCTGTTGATGCTCGGCGGCCAGTCGCGCTTTCCGGTCAGCCCCGAGTTCGCCAGCGGCTGCTATCTGTGGTGGCCGCCGGTCGATCTGGCCGATCAGGAATTCACCGCCAAGGCGGCCTGGATGTACGGCCTGAAGGGCATCAATTTCTACATGCTCGTCGAGCGCGACAGTTGGTACGGCAGCCCGATCACCCGCACGGGCGCGGTGCGCCGCGATTACTGGAATTTTTTCGAACGTCACCTGGCGTTGCTGAAAAAACTGCAACCCTGGCGCTTGCAGCGGGTGGCACCGGTCTGCCTGCTGTCGGTCCGTGAATACGAAAGGCTCGAAGCCGCGACGACCGCCGTGGCGCCGTTCCCGCAAATGGCGGTCGATGCGACGGTTCCCTCCGAGGATTTGTGCTACGAGGGAAATTTCGGCTTTGCGCGGCCCATCCAATACCAGCACGCCAAAATGCTGCGCGGTTGGGAAGAGGCGCTGACGCGGTTGGGAATCCCCTACGTCATCGGCTCGTCCGATCTGCCGGTTTCGCGGCTGGCCGATTTTCAGGCCGTGGTTTGTCCGACCTTCGAGTTCATGGCGCGCCAAACGCAGCAGACGCTGGTCGATTACGCCACCCGGGGCGGGACGCTGATCTGCGGCCCGGAAGTGCCGAGTCTCGACGAATGCATGTGGGAGCATTCGACGATCGGCGGTTACACCGGCCGGCCCGAGGAAAAACTGAACTGCGCCGTCGACGTCATCGCCTGCCGGGCGGGCCTCGGCCGCATCGTGCTGATCGCCGATGTGCCGCTGCCGCCGGAAAACGCGCTGCCGATCGTCACCGAGGTGTGCCGCTACGCCGCCCTCGAACCCGTCTACCCGGCGGCTCCGCCGTGCGAAACCTCGCTGCACCGCGGCCCGGACGGCCGCCGGATCCTGTACGTCATCAATCCGACGAACGAACCCCGCCGCGCCGTGATTCAATTGAAGGCCGGCCGCGAATCGTTCGCCGACCTCGAATCCGGCGCCCGGTTTTTCGGCGAGGAGGTCGTGGAAATCGAGCTGCCGCCCGCCGGCGTGCGCATCCTGGAGGTGCTGGGATGATCGCCGAGCGCCCGCTGCTGATCGACATCGACGCCCGCCAGTGGATCAACCTGCTGTCGCTATTCGCGCGACCGCGGGACCCGCTGCCGTCCTTGCTGGTCTGCCTGCTCGACGGCGAACGCTGCCTCAAAGCCTGGCACAGCCGGAAGGGCGTGCTGTGGGGTTTTCAATTTCCCGGTATGAGTCACCTCGAGGAAGCGCGCCAGGCGGCCGCGGCCGACTATGTGCTTTGCCTGCCGCGCGGCGCGCTGCAAGAGATTTTCTATCACGCCCAGTCGGCGGTGCTGACCGGCGAAAACTACGCCAAACAAATGCTGGCCATGGCGCGGGCGATTCAGGATTCCCTGGCGGAAGTGGCGGTCTGGCATCCGGCCAAGCCGATCGACCTGCGCCTGCCGGATTATGCGTCCACGGCCGCACGGCTCGACAAGTGGTGGCCCGACGGGCGAACCCTGGGCTTTTTCGTTTTCGACGGCAAGGAAGTGTTCACGTCGGCGATCCTGGGCAAGGACAACCACGAGGTGAACCTTTTCACGACGCTGGACGCGTTCGGCATGTCACAGCAGAGCCTCGATTGGCGGGAAGGCCATAAGACCCTTGCCGAGCTGATCGCTCAGACTTTTTCGCCGTTGCATACGTCGTTGTTCATCGAATTGCCTACTTTTCGTGAAATGTTGGCCGGCTCCAAACCGCTGTCGTTTTTGCGATTGGCCGAAAAACGCGGCCGGGCGCTGATTACGCCCAAACCCTGGCGGTTGCGGCTGCTGTTGTGGGCGGCCCGGGTTTTCAAACGGCTGTAAACCCGCGTCCGCCGGAATGTCCAAAAATCGAGAATGTGTTGCATATTCGAAGTATTAGCTCATGACCATTGACGCTAACCGGGCAGCGGGTATACTACAGCCCAACCAGCGCCGGCCGCTAGGCGACGGAGCGGAAACAAAGCGAGCATGACTGGTACAAAAGCTGCCGAAATCACCCGCCGGGACTTCCTTCGCGGCACTCTGGCCCTGACCGGCGCCGCGCTTCTGGCGAAACCGAACCTCGCGTTATCGGCCGACGAGAACGTACTACCGGTGGAATTTCACGGCCCGTGGGGCGTGGCTTTCGATCCCGACGGCAATCTCTACATCTCCGACCCCGGCCGTTACGGCATCCGGGTTTTTTCTCCCGACGGCCGGGAACTGCGCCGGTTCGGCAAGCCCGGATCGGGTGAAGGTCATTTGAATTACCCGACCGGCCTGAGCTGGCGCGACGGCCTGCTTTATATCTGCGACACCAACAACGGCCGCATCGCCGTGACCGACCAGGAAGGCAACCACCAACGCCATTTCGGTAGCCTGGGCATCACCACGGCCCGCCTGGCCATGCCCAACGGCGTCTGGGCCGGGTCGCGGTGGATCTGGGTCGCCAATACGCGCGGCCACGTGTTGCAAAGGTATTCGCCGAAGGACGGCCGGCTGGAAAGTGCGTTCGGCCGCCTGGGCGATGAAAAAACGCTGCCGGAAGCGGGTTCGATCGATTACCTGTTGCGGCAACCGACCGCCGTGATTGGCGACGATCAAGGCAGAATATTTCTGCTCGATTCCAAGCACGCGCGGCTGCTGGCGCTCGATGAGGAAGGCCGCTTTCGGTGGGAAAGCAAGGCGGCGTTCGGCGGCGTCGCGTTGTCGCGTCCGCAGGGCCTGGCTTACGCCGACGGCGCCCTGTATCTGGCCGATACCGGCAATCACCGGATCCTCAAGCTCGACGGCGAGGGCCGGGCGGTGGATCAAATGACCGGCGTGCACGAGCCCTATGGTCTGGCGGCGGCGGGCGGCAAGCTCGCGGTCGCGCAGTTCAAGGACCGCGTCGTGCGCCTGATGGATGTCTTTTGATGGAAGCGATGCTGACGCAACTGACGGCGGCGTTTCTGATCGGCGGGTGGCTGTTTGCCCTGCTTTATTCGCGCCGCAAGGCCCGGCGCGGCGTTATCGTGCGCCCGCTGACCTCCGCCGCCGACCCGCTGGGCTGGCTCCAGGCGGAGTTCGTCGTCCGGATCGACGACGGCCGCGAGGTCGTCGCGCGGGCCACCGGCTGCGTGCATTGCCAGGGCGGCCTAGGGCCGGGGCGGCGCGTCGGCTTGCTGCGCGACCGGCAGGGATTCGTGGTTTTGCAAACCGATCACCGGCGCCCGGCGCCCGCGAACGCGAGAACCTGATGGCGATCCTGGGCTACATCACGCTGACGATTTTTCTGACGGCGATGGTCCTGACCTTGCTGCGCAAGATCAATCTGCCGGTGCAGACGGTGCTGGTTCTGGTGGCGCTGGTGTGCCTGGCGCTCGGCGCGGTGGTCAAGGGCGCGCTCGAGGGTTGGCAGGCGGTGCTTTCGCTGCCGGCCGAGATGATGGGCGGCATCATTCTGCATCCGGTGACGGCGCTCCTGGCCGGCCTCTTCATGGCCGGCGCGCTGTCGGCGACCGGCGGCTTCGACGCCTTCCGGGTGCTGATCGGCAAGCTGCAAAAAACGCCGCTCGGCCTCGCCGGCACGGTCGTCATCCTGATTCAACTGCCGATGCTCGCCAGCCTGCCGTGCGGCCGCATTCTCGCCGCCGCGCTGCTGCCGCTCCTGTTCGCCTTCGGCTCCGAGGGCGGCATGAACCTGCTGACCAAGTCGCAGCTCATCGTGCTGATCGGCGCCTTCGCCAGCAACGCCTTCGGTTCCTGCGGCCCCAGCCCGATCGGCGGCGTCGGCCAGATCGGCGAGGGCTTCCTGGGCAGCTATTTCCCGACGGCGGCCGACGGCATTCTGCGGGCGCCGCAGGCGTTCGCCTTGATGCTGGGCACCGCGCTGACCGCCGTGTTTCTGAAACTGATCACCCAGCGGCTGTACCCCAACGACTGCTCGCTGCGCGAAAAGAAGGAAGGAGCCGGCGCCGCCGTGGCCGCCGCCAAGGCGCCGCTGACCGGCTATTTCGCGCTGGTGATTTTTTTCGCGTCGCTCGCGGTAGCGATTTTCCAGCCGCTCGGCAAGGTGCCGGTGCAGACGGTGCTGGTGGTGGCCGGCGTGCTGATCATCGTCATCGGCCAGGCTCGGCTCGAAGACCTGATGGCGGGCATCATCCTGCTGCCGGTGACCGCGATGATCGCCGGCTTCATGGCGGCCGGCGCGCTGGCGGCGACGGGCGGGTTCGACGCCCTGGGCCAGGTGCTGTCGCTGTTCGCCAAGGTGCCGCTGCTCGGCGTCGCGGGCATGCTGGCGATCTTCGTGCAGATCCAGACGATGATTCCGCTGTCGTGCAGCCGCATCCTGACCGCCGCGCTGGTGCCGGTGCTGTTTTTGTTCGGCCCGGCGGCCTACGGTTTCCTGACCTGGGAACAACTCGCGGTCGTGATGGCCGCGTATATGATCAACGCGACGACCAGCTGCGGGCCGAGTCCGCTCGGCGGCGGCGGCATGATGGGCGAGGGCCAGATGCGCGTCGAAAGCGGCTACATCAAGGGCGCCTACACGTTCGCCTCGATGGCGGTGATGGCGCCGCTGGCCGCCGTTTATATGAAATTTCTCAATCTGGCCAGATTCCCCGCCGCCGACCAGGCGTTCCAGGCCAACCTTTGGGCGCTGCTGGGTTACGCGGTGCTGATCCTGGGCGCCAACGGCGCGGCGATCTGGCTGATGAGCCGGGTGGCGGCGCCGGGCGACGGCGGTTATCGCCGGCAGGTGATCGGGTTCGTCGCCGCCGGCGCGCTGGGCGGGTTGGTCCTGGCGTTGTCGGTGTTCGGGTTCCGGTTCGGCGCGGCTTTCCAGGGGGCCTTCGGTGGCGCGGTCGCCGCGGTGTGGATCGCGTACATGGTGCCCCGCCGCCTGTTGCCGGAACCGGCGGCGTTCGTCTGATGCGGAGGTAGTCCATGCTGGGAATGGCGAGTTTTGCCTTGGGCGGCGTGGTTTCGGGCCTGCTGATCGCCTGGAGCATGGACTGGCGGTCGCCCAAGGAATTGTTGCAAGGGGCGTTGGGCGGATTGGCGGTCGGGATCGGGATGTCGCTGCTTTTGCCGATGTGAGGAACGATGGCGGACGAGAAGACCGGTAACATTCACAAACGCGATGACGGCACGCAACCGATTTCGCTGCCGGGCATCCGCCGTTTCCAATTTTTCTCGAACCTGCGCGACCGCTCGCTGACCAAGAACCTCAACCGCCTGGCGATGCTCGGCATCGGGGCGAGCCTGGCCTTCGACGTGGTCAAGCCGATCGCCGGCGACGCGCCGCAAACCATTTACTGCTACGAATGCCGCGCCTGTTACGCGACGCAGGACAAGTGCCCGGCGGGGATCGCTTATCAGGCCGAGCTCAACGTCGCCACGCGCGTCGGCGACCACGCCCGGTTTCTGCGCGCCGGCGGCATGAAGTGCGTCCGCTGCGGCGGCTGCGTAAGCTTTTGCGTGATCAACCTCGACCTGCCGCGAATTTTTTCGCGCGGCCAGCAAAAGGTGCTGCAGGCGATCGAGGCCGGCGAAATCCCGCGCGGGCGCGTCGAAACGGCGCTGGAAAACGGGCTGATCGGCCGCGAGTTCATCGATCGGGTCGCCGCCTGGTTGGCGAAAAACGGGAAGGACGTCACCGCATGAAACCGCGGCTGGACCATTGGCTGGAGGATCGGGTGACGCGCGGTCTGCGGCTGTCGCTGCTCGCCGCCGGCCTGGCGCTGCTGTTTCCTCCCGGGCGGCTGTACGCGCTGGCGATCCTCGGCCTCTTGCTGTTCATTTACGGCGTCCGGCAATGGCGGCGCGGCGGCTGGCGGTATGCGCTGCCGGTCGGCCTGCTGGCCGCGGCGGGTTTGGGCCTGCTGTTGTGGTCGATTCACGACCGGCGGGCCGTCGAGGATTACCTGGCGCTCCACCGACCGCTCTCCCTCGAGTTCGTGCCCGACGGGGTTTACCAGGGCAGCGCGCCGGGCAACAACGGCGACATCCACGTTCAGGTCCGGGTGGCCCACGGCCGCATTCAACAGGCGGCGGTGCTCGATCACCGCGAGGCCGTCTACGCGTTCGACGAGGTGCTGGCGCGTTTGCCGGGTCAGCGCAAGATCGACCTGACGGATCTGTCCGGCTTCGTTTTTCGCAATGAACGCTCGCTCATCGGCCTGCAAGCCGCGTTGGAAAAAGCCGTACTGCCGGCGATTTTCGATGCGCCGCAATTGTCGCGCGCCGCGCGGGCGGTCTTTTTCGTCGCCAGCAACCGCGGCGGACGGATCACCGCCAATTCGTTGGCCGTCCTGTTCATCGTGCTGCTGGCGTTCGATTACACCTTCGGGCCGACCCTGCGGCCGGGATTGGGACAATCGCTCAATTGTTACAACTGCCAGGCCTGCGTCGGCGTGTGCCCGGTGAAGATGGTCGCCGGCGATCCGTTCCCGATGACGATGGTGCTGATGGCGCGGCTGGGCAACCTCGATCGCGTGGTGGAGCTTTCGAAATACTGCGTCGGGTGCGGCAAGTGCGCCGCCAAGTGCCCGGTCGGCAATTCCGGCCCGTCGGTGGCCAGCGCGGCCTACCTCGTCTGGCGCGAACGGCGCCGCCGCGAGGAATCGACCCGCGATCCGGAAATCCGCGCCCTGACCGGCGAACCACCTTCGCGGGAAGGAGGCGCCGATGCCTGAGAGCAAAGTGCGCTACGGTTTTTTAATCGATCTGCGCAAATGCATCGGCTGCCAGACCTGCGAGGTCACCTGCAAGATGGAAAACGACGTCCATCTCGGCGTCTGGCGCTCGTGGGTCAAGAAGGTCGAAAAGGGCGAGTATCCGCGGACGACCCGCAAGTTCCTGCCGCTGTTGTGCAACAACTGCGAAAACCCGATCTGCGTGACCGTCTGCCCGGTGCGCGCCAACCGCCGGCGGCCCGACGGCATCGTGACGTTCGACCCGCATCGTTGCGTCGGCTGTCGCTACTGTATGGCGGCCTGTCCCTATCAGGTGCGCTACATCCATCCGCTCAAGCGCATCGTCGAAAAATGCAATTGGTGCCACCACCGCATCGACGCGGGCCTGCAACCGGCGTGCGTGGAAAACTGCCCGACCGGCGCGCGGGTTTTCGGCGATCTGCGCGACCCGCAAAGCGAAATCAGTCGCCTGCTGGCCAAGCACGATACCGCCGTTCTGCTGCCCGAGATGGGCACGAAGCCGCAGGTATACTACATCGACTTCGACGAGCAGGTGTTCGCCACGAAACAACCGCTGATCTGGAAGTGGAGGTAGGTTGGAAACCGTCGCCACCCGGTTGTTGTACGACGTGCCGCACCAGACGACCTTTGCCTGGCTGATCTCGATCTATTTCTACTTCACCGGATTGTCGGCGGGCAGCTTCGTGGTTTCCACCATGAGTTACGGTTTCGGCCTGACGAAGTACAAGCCGATCAGCCGGATCGCGGTCATCACCGCCACCGCCTGCCTGGGGATCGCGCCGATCGCGCTGCTGATGCAGGTCGGCTGGCCGATCCGTTCGATCTGGAACCACTTCACCTACCTGAATTTCACCAGCCCGATGACCTACGGGGCGTTTCTGCTGGTCGGTTACCCGGTGGTCTGCATTTTCTACGCGCTGTTCATGTTCCGCGGCGATCTGAAGCGCACCAAGCTGCTGGGGATGATCGGCATTCCCACCGCGATCGCCACGCACGGCTACACCGGGTTCATCCTGGCGTTCGGCAAGGCGCGCGCCTACTGGAACACCGCGCTGATGCCGACGCTCTTCCTGGTCTCGGCCATCGTGTCCGGCCTGGCGCTGATGATCCTGCTGGTCATGCTGCTGTTCCGCTTCGTCTTTGCCGAGCGCAAGATTCCGGCCGACATCGTCGACGGGCTGGCCGGCCTGCTCGGCTGGGCGATCGTGGTCGATCTGTTCCTGACTTTCTGCGACATCGCCGTGCTGTCGATCAGCCACGAGGGCGCGCAGCGGATGGCCTGGCTGGTGCTCGGCGGCAGCTTCACGCCGCTGTTCGTGGTCGTGGAGAACCTGATCGGCAAGGTGCTGCCGCTGGTCGTTTGTTTCGTGCCGGCGTTGCGCAAACGGCACTGGGTGCTGGCCCTCGCGGCGGCCGGGGTGGTGATCGGCATCTTTTTCATGCGGTACGTGACCGTCTTCGGCGGTCAGGTGCTGCCGTTGATGTAGGGGTTCGCATGCGGATTACGCGTCGCCAATTCGTTTCCTGGGGCCTGGCCGCCGGCGCGGCGATCGGGGTCGAGGGAGTCGGCCACGCGTTTTTCGGCCACGTGATGCGCACCGCCACGCGCCGCGACGAACCGGTGCCGTCGGTCTGCCGGGCTTGCCCGGCCGGCTGCGGCATTGTCGGCTATTTGCGCGACAAGACGCAGCTCACCGCGATTCTCGGCAATCCCGAGCACCCGGCCAGCCGCGGCAAGGTCTGCGCGCTCGCCCTGGCCGCGATCAATCTGCACTATCACCCCGAGCGCCTCTGGCAGGCCCGCCGCCGCAACGGGCAAACGCTCGAAACCACCGCCGCGCTCGACGAGGCGCAGCGCCAATTGGCCGGGCTGCTGGCCGAGGGCGCCACGGTGGTGATCGACACCTGGGACGAGCAGGCGGCGCACGCCGATTTCCTGGCGCCGCTCGGCGTCCGAGGGAAATTGATCGGCCGCGAGGCGTTGGCCGGCGCGAACCGGCAGGCGGTCATGCGCGAAATCTGGGGCGCCGAGGTCCGGCCCGACATCGAAGCCGCCGATCTGCTGCTGGTCTTCGACGACCGGCCGCTCGACGAGGGGCCGCGCTTCATTCAAGACGCCCGGCGCATCGTCGAGGGGCAGGTCGACCGCGGCTTGAAGGTGGTGGTGTTCGATCCGCACCTCGCCAACACCGGCGGCAAGGCCGATCTGTGGGTGCCGATCCGGCCCGGCACGGCGCGCGTCGCGGCGTTGGCTCTGGTGCGCCACACGCTGGAGCACTGGAAGCTCGACGCGACGATCCGTATGGGCGGCCAATACCTGCCGCTTTATTTTCTGGCCGAGGCGCTCGACGCCTACGACTTCGAATATGCCGCGCACCGCTGCGGCGTGGATCCCGAATTGCTGCGGCAGGCCGCCGACCTGCTGCTCGAATCCCATCGCCCGGCGACCATGGCCGGCGACGGCGTTTTCGACGGCGCGGACGCGAAAGCGGCGTATGCTTCCATCGCCTTGATCGATCTGCTGTTCGGCGAGCGTCAGATCCCGGTCATTCCGCGGCCGCGTTGGGTGCCCGAGGCGCAGGCGCTGACCGCGGTGGAGGCCGAGGAGTTCTACCGCGAACTGGAATTCGGCGAGAAGCGGCGAAAGATCATCCTGATCACCCATCGCGCCAATCCGGTTTACGAGCGGGGCGGCCGCCTGGAAAGCGCGCTGGTCGACGGCGCGGCGGCCTATCATCTGGCGATCAGTCCGCTGCCCAACGAAACGGCCGGGGTCGCCGATCTCGTCATTCCCGAGGCATTGCCGCTGGAGTGCGAGGGCCGCGTCTGGCTGACTGCCTACGTTCCGACGCCGACGTATGCGTTGCAGCAGCCGATCGCGCCGCCGCCCAAGGGCGTGTTGCCGGCCAAAGCCGTCTTCGCTGCCCTGACCGGCGCCGAACCGCCGGCGAACGCCGCGGCGGAAAACGACCTCCGCTGGGTGCGCGATCGGTTGGGCGTGCAGGCGTTTTTCGAAATCGCCCAGGGGATTTTCGCCGGCGATGTGAACTTCAAACCCGAACTGGTTTACACCCCGTCGCTGGCCTACTTCAAACAGCTCGCGCCTTTGGAAACGACCCCGGCGCACGGCGGGCGGCTGGAACTGCTCCTGCACGGCGGTCCGACGACCAACCGGACCAGCGCGCAAGCCAAGTGGCTGGCGGAAATCGATCACGCCGCCAAGCTGTTCGTGAATCCGGACGACGCCCGGCGCCTGCGCGTCCGCACCGGCGACGCGGTGCGTTTGCTGGCCGAGGAAAGCCGGCCCGCGCCCGCGCGACCGGTCGAGGTGAAGGTGGAAGTGTTCGTTTCGGGCGGCATCCGTCCCGGCTGCGCGGCGTTGAATATCGGCCAGGGCCATCCGGCCTCCGGGCTGCTGGCGCTGGCCAGCCGCTTTTCCGCCCGGCTCGACCCGGACATGAAACTGATCTGGTGGGAAGACCAACGCAACGGCGTCAACCTGTCGCCGCTGACCACCGCCGACCCCGCGCCGGAAGGCGACCGCCTGCTGCGGCCGCTCGTCCGGCTGCGCGTCAGGAGGGCCTGACATGAAGGGATTGGCGCGAGTGTTCGGCTGGCTCGAGCATTTTCTGATTACGGCGCCGCCGCTTTACGTCGGCCTGGGCATCGGCGTCGCCGGATTGCTGGGTTTTCTCGGCATGGTGACCTACAATCAATCCTCGTTCTTCTGCCTGAAATGCCACGCGCCGGCCGGCGTTTTCGTCAGTTTCGCCGAGGACTCGACCTCGCACTCGCCCTATAAAAAAGACAAGGAACGCTGTCTGACCTGTCACACCGACAAGGATTTCTACCGGGTGGCCGGGAAATGGGTGAGCCGCTCGGTGGCCGATTTCGACGACGCGACCGGCGCCGAAACGACGCGCCTGCCGGACCCCGAGCCCGGCTATACCGACGACGAATGCCTGCGCTGCCATTTCGACATTCTCAAGCGCGACGAGGCCGATAAGCTCAAACTGCCGGAAAAGGTCGCCAAGATCGGCCTGCGTTTTTCGCACCGCAACCACTTCTGGATGAAGGATTATCCGCGGCCGGCGCGCGCCCAGCTCGAACGCCTGAGGGCGATGGCGCTGCCCACCGAAGAGCAGAAAACCGAACGCGATTTCCTGCTGCGGGCGCAACTCGGCTGGTGCGGCCAGTGCCACGACCGCGAACAGCCGACGGCGGACGGCAAGACGCGACCGGATCGCTCAATCAACTACTTTTCGATCAACCCGATGCGCTGCATCGGCTGCCACCCCGACGCGACCGCGCGTCGCCATCCGGGGACGATTCACCTGGCGTTGCCGCGCGAGGAACAATGCCGTCGTTGCCACAGCGGCACTTTCCACGGGCGCTTCGCGGTGTTCCGCGCCGAATGCGCGGGTGAGGACAAACGAGACTGCCGGCGTTGCCATCCCGGTTGGCAACCGGAAGCGGCGGAGGAGTCCGGCGTCGCCGGACCGGTGGCCGCCGCGCCGGCGCCGGAAGGGTAGGAGGCGACATGGCATCGATCACCGAACAATCGCCGCCGCTGTCCACGGAGAAACGACGGACGGTCGATCAACTGCTGACCATCAAGGAGCCGCCGGTGGCGCGCTTCCGGTTGCTCAGCCGCGGGATGGAGCCGTACCACCGGCTGTACCTGCCCAGCGGCGACGAGATCACCGGCGACCAGGCCTGCCTGGCCTGCGGTAATTGCGTCGATTCGTGCCCGGTGCTACGGCGCGAACCGGCGCGACTGGGCGTGACCGACCGCCGCACCAGCTTTGCGTTGGAAACGACGGTCGCCGAGGATTGCGAATTGTGTTTTTCGTGCCTGCTGGCCTGCCCGCAGGTAGACACGGAAATCAAGGATTACGTGGTGGACGAGAAGATCCCGGAAACGATCCCCCAAAGCAAACTGCTGCGCCGGTTCGACAACTACTTCATGGTCATCGCGGCGCTGCTACTGGGCATCGCGCTCGGCGTTTTCATCGCCCGATAGAGGAGGGAGACAGGATGCAGACGTTACCGCCGGAAACCGCGCGGATTTACCTCATGGGCAAGGAATATCTGGTGCCCGATTCGTTGACCATTCAAAAGGCCTTCGAGTTCGCCGGCTACCAATGGCTGCGCGGCTGCGGCTGCCGCGGCGGCATCTGCGGCGCCTGCGCGACCGTCTACCGGTTCGCGGGTTCGTACAAGATCGAGGTCGGGCTGGCCTGCCAGACGGTCGTCCAGGACGGCATGTACATCGCCCAGATCCCGTTCTTCCCGGCGCCGAAGGCGACCTACGACGTGGAGCGGATCGAGGCGACCACGCAGGTCGTTCATTCGTTGTACCCGGAGATCTTCAAGTGCATGGGTTGCAACACCTGTACGAAAAGCTGCCCGATGGAAATCCGGGTCATGGAGTACATCAGCGCGACCATCCGCGGCGATCTGCGCGAGGCGGCCCGGCTGTCGTTCGACTGCGTCATGTGCGGCCTCTGCGCGGCGCGTTGCCCTGGCGAACTCAAGCAGTATCACATCGCCGAACTCGTCCGCCGGCTGGTGGGCGTGCACCTGCAGCCGCGCAGCCGCCACCTGGCGGCGCAAACCGCGCGCATCCGCGCCGGCGAATTCGAAAAGGCGCTGGACGAGGTGACGGCGCTGAGCGACGCCGAGTTGCGGCAGCGCTACGTCGCGCGCGAGGAACAGCCGCAGGAAGATGATCCGAACTGGAAACCGAAGGACCCGACGTATCTGTAGGAGGCCGCCGTGGGCTATACCCAGGAATTGCTCGAGCTGATTAAAAAAGTCGAAGCGACCCGTCCGGCCCGCATTCAGCGTGCCAAGGAGGGTAAGGACTTCCCGGCGCTGTCGCTGGCCGAACGCGCCGAACGATTGAAGCACCACCCGGACTACCAGGCGGATGGGCGTCGGCCGCTCGTTGTCGGTCCCAGCAAGGGCTACGCGATCTGCCACGAGATGGCTGCCCTGTTCGAGGCCCGGCCGCTGCTCGATCCCGATCGCTTCGCCGTGGACAAACCCGATTACACCACCGACGTTCTGGTGCTGGGCGGCGGTGGCGCAGGCACCAGCGCGGCGTTACTCGCGGCCGAGCAAGGGCTGCGCGTAATTCTCGCCACCAAGCTGCGGCACGGCGACGCCAACACCATGATGGCCGAGGGCGGCATCCAGGCGGCGACGAAAGTCGGGTGGGACAGCCCGTATTTCCATTACCTCGACGTGATCGGCGGCGGTCACTTCAAAAACGTGCCGGAACTGGTGCGGACGTTGGTCACCGAGGCGCCGCTGGTGATCGAGTGGCTCGAGGGTCTGGGCTGCCTGCTGTCGAAGGAGCCGCACGACCCGCAGGGCACCTTGCGCACGGCGCACGGCGGCGGCACCTGCCGCAAGCGGATGCACTTCGCGGCCGACATCACCGGCGCGGAAATCATGCGCACCCTGCGCGACGAGGCCCGCAACCGCGCCGACCGGATCGAGGTGCTGGAGTTCAATCCGGCGATCGAGCTGATTCTGGACGACAAGGGCCGCTGCATGGGCGCGGTGCTGCTCAACCTCGAGACGAAGCAGACCTACGTCGTCCACGCCAAGGCCGTGGTGCTGGCCACCGGCGGCTCGGGCCGCCTGCACATCAAGGGCTTCATGACCACCAATCACTACGGCGCGACCGCCGACGGGTTGGTGATCGCCTACCGCGCGGGCGTGCCCGTCTGCTTCTTGCACGCCGTGCAATACCACCCGACCGGCGTCGTCTTTCCGGAACAGGCCGAGGGCATCCTGATCACCGAAAAGGTGCGCGGCTTCGGCGCCCACGTGCTGAACGTCGAGGGCGAGCAGTTCGTCTTCGAGCGCGAGCCGCGCGATGTCGAGGCGGCGAGCATCATTCGCGAATGCACGGTGGTCGGGAAGGGCGTGCCGACGCCGACCGGCAAGTTCGGCGTCTGGCTCGACAGCCCGATGATCGAGACCATGGTCGGCCCGGGCACCGTCGAGCGCGAGTTCCCCGGCAAGTTCATCCTGTACAAGCGCTTCGGCATCGACATCGGCAAGGTGCCGATGCTCGTCTACCCGACGCTGCATTATCAAAACGGCGGCGTGACCTACAATCGACATTGCGAGACCAACGTGCCGGGTTTGTTCGCGGCGGGCGAGGTGACCGGCGGCGTCCACGGCGAGAATCGCCTGATGGGCAATTCGCTGCTCGACGTGTGCGTGTTCGGCCGGATCGCGGGGCAGACGGCGGCGGCTTACGTCAAGGAAAAGTACGCACCGGGCATCCCGAACCTCGAGCACGTGCGGCGGTTCATCGCCGAACGGAAGGAAGCCGGCATTGACAGCGCGGTCGCCAGCCCGATCCTGCTGCCCGACTACGTCAACCAGCAGGTGAAGGATAAGCGGCTCCCCGGCCTGTAGGCTATTTGCCGATTTTCAGGAGCGCCTTGCGGAGCACCTCTTTATCGACGCCGCGGATCAATTCCTGGTTGTCCGCCAGGGCGGCGAACTCCTCGGTGATGCTCAATTCGGCGGCTAGGTTGCTGTTCTCGGCCAGGATCTGGCTCGCCTTGTCCGCGTTGGCTTCCTTCTTGATCGTCGCCGGGTCCAGGCCCGCCTTGGTCACGAAATCTTCCCAGTAGCTCGACAGCGGATTTTCCGCGCGGCCCTTCAAGTAGTCCCAGACCTTGTCGGGCTTGGTATTCAGGATAGCGATCACCCGCAGCATCTCCTCGACTTCCATCACACCCATCTGCGCGGCGATTTCGCCGTTTTGGATCAGCGTGAACGGCAGCAGGCGCACGTGAACGCCGAGCTTCTTGATTTCCGGCGCGGCCAGGAGGTCCGACAAATCCAGCAGGGAACGCAGAGCGTTTTGCGAAACCGGGGTGAAGAACACGTCGAGGGTTTTCGGAGCGGCCTTGCGGTCGAGATAGAAATTGCCGCCGACCTTCGGCGAAAGCAGGTAGCCGTCGCCGGCTTTCACCACGTGCGGTTCGATGACCTTGAAGTTCGACCGTTTCGCCAGGTCGCCGGGGAAGAAATAGGCGGGCAACAGTTTGATGCCGTATTTCGCGATGAATTTTTTGCCGGCGGCGCTGTTGTAATCGATCTTTTCCACCTTGGCGCCCGGATAGAGCTGCAAGGTCTGCTTGAGAATCAGGTCCATCCGACTGGTGTCGATGGCCTTCGCGTCGTAGACGATCGTGTGGGTGAACGGCGACTTGTCCACCATCTCCGGCGGCAGCGGCGGCGCGTTGTCCTGGCCACTGCAGGAGCCCTTGGCGCTGCCGTCCGACCGCGAGAGGGTTTCCGGCGGGTTGTCGCAAACCGGAGCCTTTTTGCCGCCCATCGCTTTGCAGATCGCCTCGAACAATTCGCGGCTGTTGATGCCGCCCGCATAGGGTGCGCCGTTGATCAGAATGGTCGGGCTGGCGTGAACGTTCAGTTTGTTGGTTTCCGCCAGATGTTCGCGCAAGAGCCGCTCGGCGGTGCCGTCGGTCCGGCATTTTTCGATGGCTTCGACCGACAAGCCCAGGCTTTTCGCCGTCGCCTGCCAATCCTTGCCGCTTTCGTTCCAGCGAACGATGAAATCCAGTTGCTTCTCAGGGGCGGCCTGACCGGCGCAGATCTGCACCTGGTCTTTTTCGACTTCCCGCGCGCCGTGCAAGCTTTCGATCTTGCCGTCCGACGACTGGCTGATAATGAAAACCAGCCGCAAATCAAACAGATCTTTCAACGCCTGGGCGACTTTATGCGTAACGGTTTCCGCCGGGATGCCGTAAGGGCATTCGCTCATGACGTAAAGGGACACGAGCGGACGGTCGCTGGTCGGGATTTCCCGCGGGGCCGGGCCCTCGGCGGGCGGCGGGGCGACCGCCGGAGTCGGGCTGGTTTCGGTCGGGGTCGTTTTGCCGCAGCCGACCGCAAACAGCAGCAGCGGAAGGACCGCCAGCGCGAGGATCGAAAAACGGAATTGCCGCATTTTTCAAGCTCCTTCAGGGCCGTTTGCCGGATTTTTTCGAGCGATACGATGGTGGGCGGGCCTGGGTTTGTCAAGGCCGCGAACCGGGCCGCGAACCGTGCCTACGGCCGGTTTTCAGCAAATGCTTGACAACCCGGTCCGGAAGGCGATATTAGACACATACCATTGCAGATTGATCAGGGGACATTACCAATATTACGGTACTCTTTTTCCGCCGTTTCATGGGGACGGCCCTAGCCAGGAGGAAAGACGATGTCTGACATGACCGTGAACCAGGTGTTTGAAAACATTACCGCGAAAATGGCCGCCGATCCGGGCAAAGTGGCCAACATCAAGTCGGTTTATCAGTTCAACGTCACCGGCGACGGCGGCGGCGAATGGTACGTGGATCTCACCGGCGACGCTCCCAAGGTCGCGGCGGGCGCCTCGCCGACGCCTCATTGCACGGTCACCGTTTCCGACGCCGATTTCATCGCGATCTACACCGGCAGCCTGAATGCCCAGATGGCTTTCATGACCGGCAAAGTGAAGATCAGCGGCGACATGGGCCTGGCGATGAAACTGGGGAAAATCCTCGGGTAGTTTTTTCGTTTACGGCATACAGGGGGGGGAAGCGAACGCTTCTTCCCTTTGTTTTTAAAGGCTTGACCGGGCATCCGGTCCGGCTCAGATTGAACCGGAAACGCGTTGCGACAATCGCGAACGGGGAAACGGCGGTCGGTTGCGGACAAGGTTTGCGAGGAGGGGCGGATGAGAAGCCATACCGAATATTTGTGGTTCCAAACCAAGCAGCGGCGCGAGTACATCAATATCACCGACCGGATTGAAAAAGCCGTCGAGGAATCCGGCATCCAGGAAGGAATGGTGCTGGTCAGCGCCATGCACATCACCGCCGGCATTTGGGTCAACGACGCCGAACTGGGAATCATCGCCGATATCGATGAAATGATTGAAAACCTCGCCCCAGTCGGCAAAAACTACCGGCACCATCGCACGGGCGAGGATAACGGCGATGCGCACCTGAAAAGCATTCTCGTCCACAATCAAGTCATCCTGCCGATCACCGAAGGCCGCCTGGATCTCGGCCCCTGGCAACAGGTTTATTATTGCGAATTCGACGGCCGACGCCGCAAGCGGGTCGTCGTCAAGGCGATCGGCGAATAGCCGCGCCGGCGTTTCTTACTCATTTTCATTGTTGATTCGAGCCGGCGACCAGGATACGGTTGCCGCGATGATCAGCGATGGGGAAAACATGAAACGCCTGGCGAGTTTCGGCTTCGTCTTCATTGGCTTCTTTCTGCTGCTGCTAGTCTTCGGTTGGCATTGGTTACGCGCCGAGGAGAAAACGCCATCCAGAGCAGAAACTCACGGCCTGATACCGCTGGTCAAGGTTCCCGCCGGCAAATTCCTGATGGGCTCGCCGCCGGACGAACCGGCGCGGGAAAACGACGAAACATTGCACGAGG
The DNA here is from genome assembly GCA_012517325.1 of Myxococcales bacterium. NCBI lineage: Bacteria > Pseudomonadati > Myxococcota > Myxococcia > Myxococcales > Myxococcales bacterium. The sequence goes on from JAAYVF010000093.1 coordinate 29,291, forward strand.
TAGTGATCACTCGTCCCTTCTACATCGGGGCGACCGAGGTCACCAGAAAACAGTGGCTGAAGGTAAAATGGTACAGCACCACTTGGCTGGATCATTCCGGATTGACCCGCTGTGACGGCATCGACTGTCCCGCCGACATGGTGCGATGGCAGGAAGCGATCGAGTTCTGTAACCGACTTTCGATCCTGGAAGGTCGGACGCGTTGTTACAGCGGCAAGGGCGACCACGTGCAATGGAAACGCGATTGCACCGGTTATCGCCTTCCCACCGAGGCCGAATGGGAATACGCCGCGCGCGCCGGTACGACCACGCCATTTTATACCGGCGCCACCATGACCAGGACCCAAGCCAACTGTAGCGAGATGACGGATTTATTCGGTTCTTCTCCCGAACCGCGCCGCAATGTGATGTCGATCCGCGGTTTTCCGCCTAATCAATGGGGCCTTTATGACATGAGCGGCAACCTCGAAGAATGGGTCTGGGATCGGTACGGCGATTACGCGACGGGACCGGTCGTCGATCCGGCGGAACCGGCGTCACCCTATGAGAACGGCCGCTATCGCGTTCTGCGCGGCGGATATTGGGCAACCGCTTTTTCCGGTTGCCGTTCCGCGGCGCGAAGCCGAGCGCTTGGCGATCCGCAACACAACGAGTGGGGTCTCAAACCACGAATCGCGGGCGCGGGATTTCGTGTGGTACGCAACGCCGAATAGTCGACGATCCAGTATCGGCCATTTTATCTAATACGGAAAAAGTTGTTATTAGCCGCGTATTTGGCGGACGTAATTGGTGGTTGAGCGACCGCTCACCAAGGGAACCTGCCAGACGCGCCCGCCATAGGATTCGACCAACTCGCGGCCGACCACCTGATGCGGCCCCCAATCGCCGCCTTTGACCAGCACATCCGGGCGGATGAGATCGAGCAGGGGGATGGGCGTATCCTCGTCGAAGATCGTCAGGTAATCGATCGCCGCGAAAGCCGCCAGCAAGGCCGCCCGATCGTCCTGCGGATGAATGGGCCGTTCGTCGCCTTTTTCCAGCCGGCGGATGGAGTCGTCGGAATTGATGGCGACGATCAGCACGTCGCCGGCGGTCCTGGCCTGGGCGAACAGGCGGACGTGGCCGATGTGCAGGATGTCGAAACAGCCGTTGGTGAAGACCAGGCGTTTGCCTTGCCGGCGGTCTTCCCGGAGAACGGCCAGTAAGGGCTCCCGCGCCAGAATTTTAGCCGAGCGATAGATCATGGTAGATAGATGATGAAGTCCACGCGTTCGTTTTTCAACCGACCCGCGTAGGTGTCGTTATCGGCGATCGGGCGATCGCCGCCGAAAGCCAGGGCGGTCAGTCGCTGCGCCAGAACGCCGTTTTCCACGAGATAGGCCTTTAACGCTTCGGCGCGTTTGCGCGTCAATTCCCGGGCCGCCTCTTCGTCGCCGCGCCCGTAGAGATGGCTTTCGATGCGGACGTGCAAATCCGGGTTGCGTTGCAGTTTCTGCGCGAAGTCGACCAGATTGGCTTTCGATTTTTTCGTCAGGTAGGCCGAATGGCCGAGGAATTCCACTTCGGGCAGGGCGATGAACTTGCGTTTTTTCGGCAACTGATCGGGACAGCCGTCGTCGTCGAGGAAGCCGTTGAAGGTCTCGGGATTGTCCGGGCAGGCGTCCGCCAGATCGGGGAAACCATCGTTGTCGTTGTCCGGATCCGGGCAACCGTCCTCGTCCTGCCAGCCGTCGATGTCCTCGGGCTGGGTCGGGCACAAGTCGCGGTCGTCGGGCACGCCGTCGTAATCGTTGTCGTTGTCGGGGCAGCCGTCCTCGTCCTCGAAGCCGTCGAAATCCTCCGGCTCGTTGGGGCAGGAATCCTCGCCGTCAAGATAGCCGTCGCCGTCGTTGTCGTCTTCGGGAATGCCGTCCTCGTCTTGAAAGCCGTCGTAATCCTCGGCCCGGTAAGGATCGCCGTCGCGCCAATCGGGGATGCCGTCGTTATCGAGGTCGGAAGCGCAATTTTGCGATTTTTTGGTGGCGGCATTCAGGTAAGCGGGGACTTTGCGCAAATAGTTTTCGCCGTCCTGTCGGTTGCCGAGTTCGTAGGATTTGGCGGCGAAGTCGAGGTAGGCCTCGGCGGCCGCGAAATCGGCGGGCGCGCAAAACGAGGCGCCTTTTTTACGAGCCTCTTCCAGTTGGGTGCGAAACATGTCCAACGCCACCGGGCTCGAACGGCCGCAGGCGGCGGCCAGCAAGACGATCGCCAGGAAAACCGGGAAATGGCGGCGCAGCGGCGTTTTCACTGGGCCTTCCGGAATTTGCGCGCGTTGTCGTAAGCCAAACGGGCTTTGTCGTACGACAAGGCGAGGTACTTGCGGGAAAGGGTCCAGTTGCCGTTGCTCTTTTCGGTCAGGGCCTGCTCGAAATACAGGTTGGCGCTGAGATATTCGTAAGGGCTTTTTTGTTCGGCGCCGGAAAAACGCGCGGCGTCGAGCATCTTCTTGACCTGGACTTCGGTGATATCCGGGCTGGTCGGCACGGTGGCGCACCCCACCGCCAACCCGACGACAACCAAAATTGCGATCAGTTGAAACTTCATTACGCCTTTAACCCGCCCGACTTGCGACCACTATAAGCAACAGCCGCCCGCGGCTGTCAAGCTGCCGGGTGCGGCGGGAGGACCGGCGTCAGGGGAAATATACGGTCAATTCGATCGAATGCGTGAAATTGAGCACTTCCTGGGTGTCGCCCTGGAAGGTGTAGGAAAGCGTGCCGTATTTGTCGGTGTAGGCCGCGCCCAACGAATACAGCCGCGTGTCGTTGACGCGATCCCAGTTGAAACCGCCGCGCAGGGCGAAAATCTTCGCGATCAGACCCTCGGCGCCGACGGCGAAATTGAACGTGCCGGGCACGTCGCTGACGTCGAAGACCTTGGTGATTTCGGTGCTGATCGTGGCGTAGTTGAGGATGTAGCCGGCCAGGCCGAAAGCCAGTTCGCGGCGGATGATGCGCGGTTCGTCGTTGCCGAAGACGTTGCGGCCCACCAGGCCGAAGCCCAGGATGCCCACGGCTTTGAACAAGGCGCCGAAATCCATGTCGAATTCGCCGTTGCTGGTGGAACTGACGTCGACGTAGCGGCCGGTCGCGCCCAGGCTGAAGATGTCTTCCATGCCGCCGGCGATCGTCAAATCGGTGCAGAAATCGCGGCCTTCTTTGAAGGTGGTCGAGGGGAAATTGAGGCCGGTGAAGTCCATGCCGACCGCGACGAAGGGGTTTACGTAACCGTCGGCGACGGCGAGGTGGTAAAGGTCGCGCTTCATCTTTTTCTTGGGATCGACCGTGTTTCTGTCTTCATAGAAATAGTCGTTGGTGAAGTCGCTTTCGCTGTCGCTGGATTTCAGGTCGGGAAACAGGTATTCGGAGTCGCCGAACAGCATTTCCTGGCGCTCGTAATTGAATTGGATGCCCACCTGCTTGCGTTCGTTGAGGAACGCCAGGCCGGCGGGGTTCCATTGCATGGTGTTGATGTCGTTGGCGACGGCGCTGAAGGCGCCGCCCATCGCCAGCGGCTTCGAGCCCCAATACCAGTAGGCGCTCGCCGTCGCGGGCAGCAGAAAAATTCCGCCCACCAACAGGGCGGCGAGGATGGCAGCGTATGGTTTCATTGCCCACCTTTCGAGAACGGTCGCAAACTAACGAATAAGCCGGCCTTTGTCAAATTTTGAATCGCGCCCGGTTTGGACACCGCCGCCCGGCCGGGACGTTCAACGCCGCGACGCGGCGATTCGTGTTGTCAAGCAAGGGCTTTCAGTCTAAAAGGAATAAAACGATTCCAGGCAAAATGACGAGGTGGCGATGGACGAACGGACATCCTTGGAAAAGTTGCGGGAAATGAACACGCTGGCCCTGTTGGGCGGTGGGGCGGAACGGATCGCGAAGCAGCACGCCGCCGGCAAGCTGACGGCGCGCGAGCGACTGGAAAAGCTTTTCGACCCGGGCACGTTCCGCGAACTGGACCGCTTCGTGGTGCATCGCTGCCACGATTTCGGCATGGAGAAGCAGCCCGTCCTCGGCGACGCGGTCGTCACCGGCTACGGCCTCGTCAACGGCCGGACGGTTTTCGCCTTCGCCCAGGATTTCACGGTGTTCGGCGGCAGCCTGTCGCGGGTGGTCGCGGACAAAATCTGCAAGGCGATGGACCTGTCGCTGCAGAACGGCGCGCCGTTCGTCGGCTTGTGCGATTCGGGCGGCGCCCGCGTGCAGGAAGGCGTGGACAGCCTGGCCGGATACGGCGATATCTTTTTGCATAATACGCTGGCCTCGGGCGTCGTGCCGCAGATCAGCGTCATCATGGGGCCGTGCGCGGGCGGCGCGGTGTACAGCCCGGCGATCACCGATTTCGTGTTCATGGTCGATCGCACCAGCCACATGTTCATCACCGGGCCGAACGTCATCGAAACGGTCACCGGCGAAAAGGTGAGTATGGACCAGTTGGGCGGCGCGGCGACCCACACGGCGGTGAGCGGGGTGGCGCACTTCGCCTATCCGGATGATGCGTCCTGCCTGGCCGGGGTGCGGCGGCTGCTCGGATACTTCCCCAGCAACAACACCGAGGACGCGCCGGTCTACCAGACGGCCGATCCGCCCGATCGCGAATCGCCCGAACTCGAAACGCTGGTGCCGGCCAATCCGAACCTCCCTTACGACGTGCACGAGATCATCGCGCGGGTCGTCGACGGCGGAACGTTCGTGGAAGTGCACGCGGCGTACGCCGGCAACCTGGTGGTCGGTTACGCGACGCTGGGCGGGCGCAGCGTGGGCATCGTCGCCAACAACCCGGCGGTCAAGGCGGGGTGTCTGGATCTCGAAGCCAGCATGAAGGGCGCGCGGTTCGTGCGCTGCTGCGACTGCTTCAATATCCCGATCCTGACGTTTTGCGACGTGCCCGGCTTCTTGCCGGGGGTGCAGCAGGAATACGGCGGCATCATCAAGCACGGCGCCAAGATGATCTACGCCTACGCCGAGGCCACGGTGCCGAAGATCACCCTCGTTTTGCGCAAGGCCTACGGCGGCGCCTATATCGTCATGGGTTCCAAGCAACTGCGGGCCGACATCAACTACAGCTATCCGGGCGCCGAGGTCGCGGTGATGGGGCCGGAAGGCGCGGTCAACGTCGTCTTTAAAAAGCAGATCGACCAGGCCGCCGATCCCAAGGCCGAGCGCGAAAAACTGATTCGCGAATACCGCGAAAAATTCGCCAATCCCGTCGTGGCGGCCGGACTGGGCTACCTCGACGAGGTGATCGAACCGCGCCAGACGCGCCGGAAACTGTACGAGGCGCTGCTGCTGTTGCGCAACAAACACGACACGTTGCCGCCGAAAAAACACGGCAATATCCCCCTCTGAAAGCGAAAGGAAAACGATGCGTCCGTTAGCCGTCGTGATTCTGGCCGCGGGCAAGGGCACGCGGATGAAGTCCGCGCTCGCCAAGGTGTTGCACGAGGTTTGCGGCAAACCGCTGATCTATTACCCGGTGCGCCTGGCCCGCCAACTGAAGGCCACGCGGATCGTGGCGATCGTCGGCCACCAGGCCGAGGCGGTGCGCGCCGCCGTGCGAGCCGAATTCCCGGCCGCGTCAATCGACTTCGCCCTGCAGCGCACCCAGGAAGGCACGGGCCATGCCGTCCTGCAGGCCAAGTCGGCCCTGCGCGGCTTCGACGGCGACGTGCTGATTCTCTCCGGCGACGTTCCGCTGCTGCGGCTGGAAACGGCGCGGGCCATCGTGGCGCAGCATCGCCGCACGAAAAGCGATCTGACGAGCATGACGACCCGGCTCGACGATCCGACCGGCTACGGCCGCTGCCTGACCGACGAGGCGGGCCGCCTGGTCCGCGTGGTCGAGCAGAAGGACGCCGACGAGGAACAGCAGAAAATTCAGGTCGTCAACGCCGGTTTTTACGTCGCCAACGCCAAGACCTTGTGGGCTACGCTGGCCCGCATCGGCAAAAACAACGCCCAGGGCGAAATGTACCTGACCGACGCGATCGAAATCGCCGGCCACCTGGGCAAGAAGGTGCTGCCGTTCCGCCTGGCGGAACCGTGGCAGATCCTCGGCGTCAACAGCCGCGCCGATTTGGCCGAAGCGGCGCGGATCCTGCGCCGGGCCCTCAACGCCGGGTGGATGAAAAGCGGCGTGACGATGATCGACCCGGAGACGACCTACCTCGATTGGGACGTGCGCGTCGGGCCCGACACCGTGATCGAGCCGGGCGCGGTGCTGTTGGGGCGAACGAAAATCGGCGCCGGCTGCCGGATCGGCCAGGGCGCGCGTTTGACCGACGTGACCGCGGGCGCGGGGGCCGTTCTCGGCCCGTACGTCGTGCTGCAAGGTATGCGCGTGGAAGCGGGCGAAGTCATCGACTGAAGAAGGATCAAGCAGATGTGCGGCATCATCGGTTATATCGGTCCGCGCAACCCGACCCAGGTGTTGCTCGACGGTTTGAAACGGTTGGAATATCGCGGCTACGACTCGGCCGGCATGGCGTTGCTCGTTGACGGCCGCGTCCGCATCCGCCGCAGCGTCGGCAAGCTGCGGAACCTGGAACAGATGATGCACGACGATCCGCTGGAAGGCACCCAGGGGATCGGCCACACGCGCTGGGCGACGCACGGCAAGCCGTCGATCGTCAACGCCCACCCGCACAAAGTGGGGCCGATCAGCCTGGTGCACAACGGCATCATCGAAAACCACACCGCGCTGGCCAAGGAATTGCTGGCGGGCGGCGCGCAAATCCAATCCGAAACCGACACCGAAATCGTCGCTCACTTGATCGCCCGCGAGGTGGAAAGCGGGGCCGATTTGATCGCGGCGGTCCGGCGGGCGATCGTTCGTCTGGAGGGCGCCTATGCCTTCGTCGTGCAGAGCACGGCGGAGCCCGGCAAGCTGATCGGGGCACGCAAGGGCAGCCCGCTGGTCGTCGGCTACGGCGAGGGCGAATCCTTCGTGGCCAGCGACATCCAGGCGCTGGTCGCTTACACGAAGCGGGTCGATTTTCTCAATGACGAAGAGTTGGCGCTGATCGAGGCGGACCGCGTTTCGATCTTCGACGGCGCCGGCAACCTGCTGCAACGCCAGGCGAAAACGGTCAGTTGGAACCCGATCGACATCGAGAAGAGCGGCCACAAACACTTCATGCATAAGGAAATTTACGAACAGCCGCGCGCGATCATCGACAGCCTCGAGGACAGTTTCGACCCCGGGCAGGGCTCGTTCTATTTCATCGAACAGGCCTTCGACATGGCGGCTTTCGCCCGCTTCAAACGCCTGGCAATGGTCGCCTGCGGCACCGCCTATCACGCCTGTCTGGTCGGTAAGACCTTCATCGAACAACTGGCCGGCCTGCCGTGCGAGGTGGACGTCGCCTCCGAATTCCGTTATCGCGAACCGGTGGTCGGCCCGGACACCTTGCTGGTCGTGGTCAGCCAGTCGGGCGAAACCGCCGATACCCTGGCCGCGATGCGTGAAGCCCAGCGGCGCGGCGCCGCCACCCTGGCGATCGTCAACATGCCCAATTCGACTATCGCCCGCGAGGCCGACGGCGTGGTCTTCACGCATGCCGGGCCGGAAATCGGCGTCGCCTCGACCAAGGCCTTCACGGCGCAATTGGTCGTGCTGTACGTGCTCGCCGTGCAGTTCGCCCGGGCCTACGGCCGGTTGAACGTCGACGATGCCGAGGAACGGTTGCGCGCCCTGGCGCGGGTGCCGGGGCAAATGGAGGAAATCCTCGCGCAGGAAGAAAAAATCCGCCGCATCGCGCGCGAGTTCCAGCACATGAAGGGCTTTTTGTTCCTCGGCCGCGGCCCCTGCTATCCGATCGCGCTGGAAGGGGCGCTCAAGCTGAAGGAAATCAGCTACCTGCATGCCGAAGGCTATGCCGCCGGCGAAATGAAACACGGGCCGATCGCCTTGATCGACGAAAAGATGCTGGTGCTCGGCCTGATTCCCCGCGGACCGCTGCGCCAGAAGATGATGTCGAACCTGCAGGAAGTCCGAGCCCGCGAAGGGAAAGTGGTCGCCGTGATCGAAGGCGCCGAGGAACCGCCCGCCGGCATCGCCGACGCGATCATCCGCGTGCCGGAGACCGATCCGCTGATCGTGCCGCTCCTGATGGTGTTACCGCTGCAGTTGCTCGCGTACCACGTCGCCGATCTGCTCGGCACCGACGTGGATCAGCCGCGCAACCTGGCCAAGTCGGTCACGGTGGAGTAAGGGCGGCGCGTTACGGCCGACGGGAAACCGCGGTTCATTTCATCGTTTCAATCATCACGCTGTGCCGGGCGATTTGCCGATTCGCCTCGATCGACGCCACCTGACGCGCCTCGTTCCACGTGTAGCTCCCTTCGCCGTCGGGATCGGAACAGGTGAGGATGAAACCGCCGGGGAAGTGGCGGCGGGGAATGTAGATTTCCGTCGGGCCGGTCGCCACCGGGTTTTCGGTCCAGACCAGGGTGAAAATCCCGGCGTCAGGATCGAAGGCGAAACTTTCGGGGTAGCCCGCCGTTTTTTGCGGGTAGGGCCGGGATACCGCGTCCAGCACCCAGGCACGCTCGTTGCCGTCCGGGTCGAGCAAGCCCACGTTGTCGTCCTTGTTGTAAACCCAGTATGACCAGCTCGCCAGATGTTCGTCGAGCAGGCGCGTCGCATCGCGCATGTATTGTTCGTGATTCACCGTTTGGCCGTTGAAGAGCGCCCACTCGCCGACCCAGACCGGCGCCGCCATGCGTCTGGCCGTGCGATCGATCGCGTCCAGGACGAATTCGATTTCGAGCGGCAGGCCTAGGTAAACGCTCAATATCACCGAGACGAACGGGTACAGGTGCGGCCCGTAGGAGACGTTGGGCACGTCTGGCAACCCCAGGTGGCACGGCAGACCGGCGCCCACCGCGCCCGCCGGTTCGACGAAAAACCAGGCGTCCTCGTCGTCAGTCCGCATGGCCGTCGCCAGGTTGCGGTAAAAAGGCTCCAGGGCGAAGCGGTCGAAGACGAAGAGCGGCAGATAGGTTCCGAAGAAAGGCTCGTTCATCAAGTCGTAGCCGAGTACGGCCGGTTCGTCCGCGTACCGCTTTGCGAGGTGGGACCACATCGCGACGTAGGCGTCTTGCACGCCGTTCCTGTTGCGCCAGAAATTGTTGAAGGCCGCCACCAGCGCGGGCTGCAAATAATTGAGATACCACGGCTCCCACGGGACGTAGGTCAGGCCGTTGTCCTCCGTGGCCCAGGCCGGCGCCCCGTCGCCGTTGAATTTCTCGCCGTACAGATCCTGGTGCATGTCGAGGATGACCGCGATGCCGCGCTCACGGCACCAGGCGATCCGTTCGTCGAGCTGTTCCAGAAAAGTCTCGTTGTAGACGCCCGGCTCGGGTTCGACCGCGGCCCAGACGATGCCCAGCCGGATGGAGTTGAAGCCCCATTCGACCAGGCGGTCGTAATCGGCCTCGGTGTGCCACGAAATGTAAGGATCGCGTTGCTGAATGATCTGCACTCCGTGATAAAGCGCGACGCGACCCTGGGCGTCGAAGAACCACTCCCGCTCAGGTTCAATGGAAGTGTCGTCGTCGGTGGAATCGTCGTTGTCATTGTCATCGTCGTCGTCGGCGACGGAGTCGTCGTTGTCGTCGTCATCCGCGCTGTCATTGTCGTCGTCGGTGGAATCGTCATTGTCATTGTCATTGTCATCGTCGTCCGCCTGATCTTCTTCCGCGGTTGAATCGGAGTCGTCGTCGCAGCCGAACAGCGCAACGATCGCGAGCACGGTCAGCAAATAAAGAAAAGGAAGTTTCTTCATGGAGGGTCGCGTTGCCGGTTACTTTTTCGTCGCGGTGAAATTGAAGATGTTGTCGAAATACACCGACTCGGAATGCGATGGCCAGGTCTTGGCCAGCAACAAATCCTGAATGCACTTCGTGACGGTTTCGTTCTTCAAGGTATCCTGGCGCGCCTCGACCGAGCGGGTCGCGCCGGATTTTTCGATGGTCACGCGCAGTTCCAGCTTGCCTTGCAAACCCGGTTGTTTCGCCAATTCTTTTGAATAGCAGGCGAGGATGTCGTTCATCGAGCGATTGAGGGCGAGTTGGTAGCGGCGGCCGTCGAGCGAATCGATATCGATTTGCGTCGGCTTGTCCGCCGGCGCCGGCTTTTCCTCGGCGAAACCGAAAAACGGCAACAGACTCGCGGCGGCGAATACGAGGAGGATGAAAACCTTGCGCATCGCTTTCCCCCGGATGGTCGAAACGATGGCGGTATTATGGCCTTGAATGAAGGAATATCTCAAGAGCGGGACGAATCGGCGTTTCAGCGCACGCGCAGCGGCACACCCAGGCTTTCTTCAGCCAGCCGGCGGGCAGCCGCCACATTCAGGCCGGGAACCTCCACGACGCTGGCCACGACCTCGGGCACGAATTGCTTGGCGCGCCTGATGAATTCCACCACGGCGGAAAAAGTCCGTTCGCCGAAGGCCGGCCGGCAAAGCTCCCGGTAGGCTGCGGCGTCGGGCGCGTTCAGACTGACGCTGACTGCGTCGATCGCCCCTTTCATTTCCGGCGCGACCGCGCGCTTGTTGATCAGGTCGGCGTGGCCGTTGGTGTTCAGGCGGATGCGTCGGGCGCCCCGGCTTTTCAGCGCCTTGGCGATTTGAATCAAGTCGTTCCAGCGTAGGGTCGGTTCGCCGAAACCGCAAAAAACGATTTCCGGGTACTTGGCCGGCTCGCGGATCGCGTCGAGGACCTCGGCGACCGTCGGTTCCTCGCGCCGTTCCAGCGCCAGATAGTGCCCGTCCAGAGTAAACGCGGGGAATTTCGCGCAAAACGAGCAGCGGTTGGTGCAGCGGCTGGTCAGGTTGAGGTACAACGCTCCCTTGTACTCGTAAGCGATTTCCGGCCGGCGGCCCTGGTTTTCGAATTTGAAAAGCTGATAGGCGTTCAGCGTCGTCTGCCGGATCACCTCGTCGACCGGTTCTTGCCGGATGGCAGCGACCTGGTCGGCCACCAGGCGCACGTACGCCGGTTCGTTGCGCTCGCGCCGATGGGGCACGGGCGTCAGGAACGGGGAGTCGGTTTCCAGCATGAGCCGTTCGAACGGCATTTCCCGGATGATCCGGTGCGCCTTCGATTTGTTTTCGTAGGTGATGCTGCCGGTGAAACTCAGGTGAAAACCGAGCGCCAGCACTTCCTCGGCCATTTTCTCGTCGCCGGCGAAGCAGTGGAAGACCCCGCGATAGGAGCCTCCTTCGGCACGCAGAATCGCCAGCGTGGCCTCGTGCGCCTCGCGATCGTGGATGATGATCGGCAGGTCGAGTTCGCGTGCCAGTCGCACCTGAGCGGCAAAAGCGGCCAGTTGCGCCTCGCGCGGGCTATAGTTTTTAAAGAAGTCGAGGCCGATTTCACCGTAGGCGACGATTTTCGGCCGGCCGGCCATTGCCTTCAGCTCGGCGTAAACCGCGGCGTCGGCCGTTTGCGAGTCGTGCGGATGGATGCCGAAAGCCCCGTAAACGTTGGGGTAGGTTTGGACGATCGCCAGCGTCTTGCGGGCGTCGGGCAGATTGGTGCCGATGGTGAGCAGCCGCCGGACGTCGTTTTGTTCGGCTCGCCGCACCACCGCGTCGCGATCGGCGTCGTACGAGTTCCATTCCAGGTGACAATGAGTGTCGATCAGCAAAGCGGCCTCCTTTTTCGCGGCCCATACTATGCAAGCGCTCCCGAATCTTGTCCAGATCTTGCTATTTGCCCGCCGAGACCCTACCATCGAACGCATTCCACCGGTAAAGGAAGGCAGGCATGAAGCCGCGAATTCTGGTCGTCGACGACGAATCCTCCATGCGCGAATTCCTGGAGATTTTTCTGACGCGCGAAGGCTATGAGGTCACCACGGCGCCGGGCGGCAAGGCGGCGATGGAACTGCTCGACAGCCAGCCGTTCGACCTGGTGATCACCGACATTAAAATGCCCAACGTCAGCGGCATGCAAGTGTTGCTCAAGGCCAAGGCCGTCGATCCGAACCTGCCGGTGCTGATGATCACCGCCTTCGCCAGCCACGACACCGCGGTCGAGGCGATGAAGAACGGGGCTTTCGATTACATCGTCAAGCCGTTCAAAGTCGACGAAATCCGCCTGCTGGTATTTAACGCGCTCGAACGGCGCGATTTGTCGCGTGAAAACATCGCCCTCAAGCAACAGCTCGGCCAGCGCTACGGCTTCGACAATCTCATCGGCAGCGATCCGCGGATGCTGGAAACCTACGACCTGATCAAGCGGGTGGCCGATACGCCGACCAACATCCTCATCACCGGCGAAACCGGCACCGGCAAGGAACTGGTGGCGCGGGCGATCCACGCCAACGGCTCGCGCGCCAAAAAGGCGTTCGTGGTGATCAATTGCGGCGCGATTCCGGCGGAATTGTTGGAAAGCGAGTTGTTCGGCCACAAAAAGGGCAGTTTTACCGGCGCGTACGCCGATAAACACGGCCTGCTGGAAATCGCGGACGGCGGTACGATTTTTTTGGACGAAGTGGGCGAACTGCCGACGCCCTTGCAAGTGAAATTGCTCCGCGCCTTGCAGGAGCGGCGGATCATGCCCGTCGGCGCGGTGCGCGATGTGCCGATCGATGTGCGAGTGATCAGCGCCACCAACCGCGACTTGGAAAAAGCCGTGCAGGACGGCCGCTTCCGCGACGATTTGTACTACCGGCTCAACGTGATCCAGATCCGCATGCCGGCCCTGCGCGAACGGCGGGTCGACATCCCGATCCTGGCCGAATTCTTCCTCGAAAAATACAACCGCCTGCTGAAGAAGAACATTTTGAAAATCGCCGAAGAAACGATGGCTTGCCTGCAAAAATACCGCTATCCGGGCAATGTCCGCGAATTGGAAAACATCATCGAACGCGCCGTCGCCCTGGAACGGGAAAACGTCATCATGAAGGATTCGCTGCCGCCACATCTGTTGGCGGCGGAACTGGCGAACGTGGAAACGACGCCGGTAGCCCAGGTGACGGCAAGCGGCCTCGATTTGGACCGGCTGTTGGATGAAACCGAACGGGATCTGCTCAAACAGGCCCTGCAACTCAGCCACGGCAGCAAAAAAGGCGCGGCCAAGCTGCTGCACATTTCCTTCCGCTCCTTGCGATACCGCTTAGCAAAACATAACTTCGATGTGGCGGATGACGATGAGACCGATTCGATTGGCGACGAGTGACAATTTTTGTCTCACCCTCCCCGCAAGTGACGATAATAGGCGGAAAACATGAGAAATTTTCGATGGACATCAAGGCTATCGAAAATTTATCTAGCTGATTTTGTTGAATAAAGCAGATATTGGGCTGATGACCCTCCCGTGGCACATCTCTTGCTAAACTTATCACCGAACAAACTGGCTTTTTGATTGCATATTGCATAACCAGCAGGAGGAAAGGTAATGAGACGGAACAAAGGCTTCACCCTGATCGAATTGATGATCGTTATCGCCATCATCGGCATTTTGGCCCTGATCGCGATCCCGAACTTCGTGCAGCTCCGCGTCCGGGCCTACAATGCGTCGGCTCAGAGTTCGGGCTACAACGCGAAGGTCGCCCAGGAACTGTATTATCAGAACAGCCACAGCGGTGCGGGCGGCGGCTATGCCGGCGCTTTGTCCGACCTGTTGGTGTGGGATAAAAACCTGACTGACGACCCGGAAGTCACCTTCACCTTCACGGCGAACAATCAGTCCGGTTACACCTTCAGCACCAAGCACAATCGTGGTGACACGTGGTATCCGTTCAACGACTGATCCAAGTCGAATCGGCTATTCAAAGGGCTCGGAGAAATCCGGGCCCTTTTTTTATCCGCGCGTTTCCCGCCGAAAGAACGGCTCACTTTTTCCTTGCCCGATTCCAGGGGCCGCATTACAGTAATTTTCATCAATTATCTGGAAAACGGATGACGGGCGCATTGCGCCTCTTATCGCCTGAGGGGGAATGCCGGTGGGTTTGATGTCTCGTTTGACCGGGGCCGCCTACCACCGCCGTCCTAATTTCCCCTGGAATATCCTATCCGCTTTATTGATCCCATTCGGGTTGATCTACGGCCTGATCCTGTCGCTGCGCGCTCGGGCTTATCGCCAAGGCTGGTTTTCCGCCGCTCGTCCGGTCTGCCGGGTGGTCAGCGTCGGCAACCTGACGCTCGGCGGAACCGGTAAGACCCCGGTCACCGCCTGGCTGGCCCGCGACTTGAAGGATTCCGGACAGGCGGTGGCGGTGGTCAGCCGTGGTTACCGTGGCAGTCGGGAAGGATGGTGTTGTGTGGTTTCAGACGGGGCCACCCGTTTGCTGGACGCCGGACAGGCCGGGGATGAGCCGGTGTTATTGGCCGATGCGCTGCCGGGTGTTCCGGTCATCATCAGCGCGCGCCGATCCATTGGGGTCGAAACGGCCGTGAGCCGGTTTTCCAGCCGGATTGTCATTTGCGACGATGCATTTTCCCATTTGGCTTTGCGGCGCGACCTGGATCTGGTTTTGATTCACGGCCGCGATGGGTTGGGCAACGGACGGTGCTTTCCCGCCGGGCCGTTACGCGAACCGGCCGGTGCGATTCGTCGGGCCGGGGCGGTGCTGCTCAATGTGACCGCCGGCGAGGAACCGGAAGTGGAGCCGGAAATCCGCCGCTCTGGTTTCACCGGGCCGATTTTCCGGTTTCGGTACGGCCAGGTGCGACTTGCCTCGCTGTCGGACCGCCGTTCCGTCGAGCCGGCGGCGGACAAGCCGCTGCTCGCGTTTGCGGCGATCGCCCGTCCGGAGGACTTTTTTCAGGGATTGGCTCGCGCTGGTTGGCCGGTGGCGGCGAGCCGGGTTTTCCCGGACCATCATCTTTACACTCCGAGCGACCTGTCGGCATTGATCGCGCTGGCGAAATCCCAAAACATTTCGCGACTTGCCACCACCGCGAAAGATGCCGTAAAGTTGCCCGCGAAGTTGCCGGCGAACGTCGAGATTCTCGTGGCCGACTTCTCGCTGGAGGGGCCGGAAGGCGAGTTGCGGCGATTGTCGGATTTTGTCGCGGCAAGGCTTCGCGAAACGATTTAATGGATTCCGGATCAGCCCGAAGGAGGAGTGCGGCATGCCGCGACCGGCGGTATTCTTGGATCGCGACGGCACCGTGACCGAGGAGGTCGGGTACGTCAACCACGTCGATCGCCTGAGGTTGCTGCCGTCGAGCGGTCCGGCAATCCGCCGGTTGAATCAACACGCCGTTCCGGCGGTGCTGGTGACTAACCAGGCCGGCGTGGCGCGCGGCTATTTCCCGATCCGATTGATCGATCTGGTGCATCAACGGCTGGCGGAATTGCTCGCCGCCGCGGGGGCGCATCTGGACGGCCTCTATTATTCGCCTTTCGTCAAGGGAGGCGCGGAGCCGCCCTACAACGTGCCGCATCATTGGCGAAAACCCGAAACGGGCATGATCGAGCAGGCGGCGCGCGACCTGGACCTCGATCTGTCCCGTTCCTTCGCCGTCGGCGATAAAATCACCGATGTCGAAATGATCCAACGTGTCGGCGGCAAAGGGATTTTCGTTTTGACGGGTTACGGCAAGGGCGATTGGGAATACCAGCGGCATTTGTGGAAATCCAAGCCCGATTTCGTCGCCGCGGACCTCGCGGAAGCGGTCGACTGGATATTACGGGAGATCGGCGCATGAACGAGCAATTGCTGTCCCTGTTGACGCAATTCCCGGGCCATTCGATCGCCGTCGTCGGCGACCTGGTGGCGGATCTGTTCGTCTACGGCCAGGCGGCGCGCGTCAGCCGCGAGGCGCCGGTGCTGATCATCGAACACGAACAGGACAAGATCGCCCTGGGCGGCGCGGCCAACACGGCCCACAACATCAAGGCCCTGGGTGGCGAGCCGATCGTCGTCGGTTTCGCGGGCAACGACCTGTACGGCGACATGATGATCCAGACGATGCGGAACCTCGGCATCGATACCGCGTTCGTCCAGCGCACCGACGATCGGCCGACCACCACCAAGGAGCGGATCGTCGCCAGCGGTTTGCACACCACCTACCAGCAGTTGGTGCGGGTCGACCGGGGCCGCCGCGAACCGGTCGGCGGCGCACTGGAAAAACGGCTGCTCGACGCGGTGGAAGGGGCGGCCGGCAAATCCGACCTGATGGTCGTCAGCGACTACGGGTACGGCGTTTTCTCCGAGACGATGATCACCCGCATGGCGGCGATCGCCGAAAGCGAATGGTGCAAGGTGATGGTCGACAGCCGGTTTCGCCTGATGGAATTCAAGGGCGCTTACATGTTCACGCCCAACGAACCCGAGGCCGGCGCCGCCTGTCACCTCGATATCCGGGACGACCGGGACGTCGTCCAGGCCGCCGAACGGGTGCTGATGGGCGCCGACGCCCATGCCGTCGCCGTGACGCGCGGCAAAAAGGGGATGTACCTGAAAGAGAAGGGCCGGCCCGGCGAGTTCATCCCGATTTACGGCACGGACCAAATCGCCGACGTCACCGGCGCGGGCGATACGGTCATGGCCGCATTCGCCCTGGCCGGCACGGTGCCCGAGTGCCAACTGTCGACCGCCGCCCGGCTGGCGACCGTCGCCGCCGGTTTGAAGGTGCTCAAACACGGAACCGCCGTCGTGACGCCGGAGGAAATCCGGGCCGCGCTGGAGATCAATCCGTGGCGCGAGTAGTCGATCGCGAGGAATTGGCGGCCCGCGTGGCGGAACTGAAACAAGCGGGCCGATCGATCGTCTTTGCCAACGGCGCGTTCGATCTGTTGCACCTGGGGCACATCCGCTATTTGCAGGGCGCGGCCGACGAAGGCGACGTTTTGGTGGTGGCCATCAACTCGGACGGCAGCGTCCGCCAATTGAAGGGCGAGGGCCGGCCGATCGTGCCGCTGGCCGATCGCGTCGAGATGGTCGCCGCGCTGGAGTGCGTCGATTTCGTCACGACTTTTGAGGAAACCGACGTGGCGAAGCTGCTGCTTTTACTGCAGCCCGACGTGCACGCCAAGGGCAGCGACTATACCGTCGATACGGTGCCCGAGGTCGAGACGGTCCGGGCGTACGGCGGCCGGGTCGCCATCGTGGGCGGTCCCAAGGATCACAACACGACCGACATCATCGCGCGGATCCAACAAGGAAAGGACAAACGATGAAGTGCATCGTCACCGGCGCCGCCGGGTTCATCGGCTCGCACCTGAGCGAACGTCTGCTGGCGCTGGGCCACGAGGTGGTCGGCATCGATTGCTTCACCGACTACTACGCCCGTTCCTTCAAAGAGGCCAATCTGGCGCAAGCGCGGCGCCATCCGCGCTACCGTTTCATCGCGGACGACCTCAACCGCCTGGATCTGACGGCGGTGTTGTCGCCGGGCGATTGGATTTTTCATCAGGCCGCGCAAGCAGGGGTGCGTGCGAGCTGGGGCGACAGTTTCCGCATTTACACCGAACTGAATATCAATGCCACGCAACGGTTGTTGGAAGCCTGCAAGGATTTGCGGCCGGCCCGGTTCGTTTACGCCAGTTCGTCCAGCGTCTACGGCAATACCGACAAGTTTCCGGAACACGAGGACGATCATCCGCGGCCGATCAGCCCGTACGGCGTGACCAAGCTGGCCGCCGAGCATCTGTGCGTGCTGTACCACAAAGCCTACGGCGTGCCGACCGTTTCCTTGCGCTATTTCACGGTCTACGGCCCGCGGCAGCGGCCGGACATGGCCTTTCACAAGTGGTGCCGCGCCGCGCTGGCCGACCGGGAACTGCCGGTGTTCGGCGACGGCGAACAGACGCGCGATTTCACCTTCGTCGACGACATCGTCGACGGCGTGGTGGCCGCGGCGACCGCCGATTGCGAGGGGCAGGTCATGAACCTGGGCGGAGGCCACCGGGTGACGGTCAATCAGGTCCTGGCGGTCTTGCGCGAAATCAACGGCCGGGACTTGCGCCTGGTCGACCAGGGCAAACAGCGCGGCGACGTCCGGCATACGGCGGCCGATATCGAACGCGCGCAACGGCTGCTCGGCTATTCCCCCAAGGTTGCGCTGACCGACGGCTTGCGCGCCGAATACGAGTGGCTGCGCGGCTTGAAGGAGTAAGACGATGGAACTGGACGAGGAATTGTTGCGGCTGTTGCGTTGCCCGGTATCCCGCGAGCCGCTGCGGTTGTCCGACGACGGCCGCTGGCTGATTTGCGACGCCGCGCGGTTGCGCTACCCGGTGCTGGAAGGCATCCCGCGCCTGACCGCGGAGGCGGCGGAAAAACTGGAGGAAACCTCATGAACAGCGTCAAGGTCGGCAACGTCTTGATCGGCAAGGGCGAGCCCCTGGCGCTCATCGCCGGTCCGTGCGTGCTGGAAAATCTCGACGACGCGCTTCACATCGGCGAGACGCTCGTCAAGGAAACCGCCAAGCGGGGCCTCGGTTACATTTTCAAGGCCTCGTACGAGAAGGACAATCGCGGCAAGCCGACGGGCTTCGGCGGGCCGGGTCTGCACGACGGCCTGGAAATGCTGGCTAAAATCAAGGAACGGCTCGGCGCGCCCGTGCTGTCGGACGTGCACCGGGAAACCGACGTCGACGCGGCCGCCGAGGTGCTCGACGTGCTGCAGATCCCCGCTTACCTGTGCCAGCAAACCAGCCTGGTGGTCAAGGTGGGCGAGGCGGGCAAACCGGTCAACGTGAAAAAAGGGCAATTCCTCGCGCCGGAAGATATGCGCAGCGCCGTCGAGAAACTACGCTACGTCGGCAACAATCAGATTCTGCTGACCGACCGGGGGTCGTGCTTCGGCTATCATCGGCTGGTTTTCGACACCCGTAGCGTGCCGATCATGCAGTCGTTGGGCTTTCCGGTCGTCGTCGATCCGACCCACATCGTGCGCATCTACGGCCGTTCCAGCGCCGACCCGGAAGGCGGCGAGCCCGAATTCGCCGCCACGCTGGCCCGCGCCGGCGTCGCCGCAGGCGCGAACGCGCTGTTCATCGAAACCCATCCGGCTCCCTTCACCGCGGCCTGCGACGCGGCCAGCATGATCTGCCTCGGCGACGAGTTGCCCGAGCTGCTCGATCAGGTGACGCCGATCGCCCGCTTTTTGCGCGAACAGGGATTGGCCTGAACCCAAGGAGAATTCGCATGAAGATCTTTATCGACTCCGCCAACGTCAACGAAATCAAGGACGCCGTGGCCCTGGGCTTGTGCGACGGCGTAACGACCAATCCGTCGCTGATCGCCAAGACCGGCAAGCCGAACGCGCAGGTCATCGCGGAAATCTGCCGGGTCACCAAGGCGCCGGTGAACGCGGAAACCGTCGGTATTTCCTATGACGAGATCGTCAAGGAAGGCGAAGAGCTGGCGCGCCTTGCGCCGAACGTCGTCATTAAAATCCCGCTCTGCAAGGACGGCCTGCGCGCGGTGCGCTATTTCGCCGACCGCCAGGTGCCGACCACGGTCACGCTGGTCTTCAACGCCAATCAGGCCTTGCTGGCCGCCAAGGCGGGCGCCGCGTACATCGCCCCGTTCGTCGGCCGGTTGGACGACGTCAGCGTCGAGGGCCTGGAGATGATCGAGGAGATCGTCGACATCTACGAATGGTACGAATTCGCCACCGAAATCGTCGTCGCCTCGGTGCGCCATCCGCTGCACGTCAAACAGGCCGCGCTCGCCGGCGCCCATGCGGTGACGATACCCTTCAACCTGGTCGAAAAAATGATCGCCCATCCGTTGACCGACATCGGCATCGAGAAATTCCTGGCCGACGCGGGGCGCAAGTAGCGGTCATGAAGATTTCCGTTACCGTCATCACCCGCGACGAGGAACGGAATATCGCCCGTTGTCTGGCCAGCGTGCCGTTCGCCGATGAAATCGTCGTGGTCGACAGCGGCAGCACTGATCAGACCGTGGAGATCGCGCGGCAATTCACCGACCGCGTCGTGACGCACGAATGGGAAGGCCATGTGCGGCAGAAACAGTACGCGGTCGACCTCGCCGCGCACGACTGGATTCTCAGTCTCGATGCCGACGAGGTCGTCAGCGAACCGCTGCGGCACCTCATCGAGGATTGGAAAACGCGCGAACCCGCCGCCGACGCCTATCTCGTCAACCGGCGGACGTTTTACCTCGGCAAATGGATCAATCACTCCGGTTGGTACCCGGATGCGCGGATTCGGCTCTTCGACCGCCGCCGGTCGCGCTGGGGCGGTTACGATCCGCACGACGAGGTGATTTGCGCGGGCCGGACCGGCGTACTAGCCGGCGACTTGTTGCATTACAGCTACCGCGATCTGTCGCACCATTTGCAGCAAATCGACAAATACACCTCCATCATGGCGGAACAATTCTGGGCCAAGGGCCGGCGGGCGTCGCTGCCGGATCTCTTGTTCCGGCCGCCGTTCGCCTTTTTGAAAAAATACGTGGCGCAGGGCGGTTTTTTGGACGGTCGTCACGGTTTGCTGGTCTGCATCCTGACTGCCTATTACGTCTTCTGTAAATACGCCAAGCTCTGGGAACGGTCGCTGGTGGAGCGGCGGCTGTGAACCGCCTGCTGATCGTGCAAACGGCCTTTCTGGGCGACGTCGTGTTGTCCCAACCCCTCTGGGCGGCGGCAAAACGATGCTGGCCGAACGCCGATATCGACGTCCTGGTGCAGCCGCAATGGGCGCCGCTGCTCGCGGCCGATCCGGCGCTGCACGAAGTGCTGGTTTTCGACAAGCGACGCCTCGATCGCGGTTTGACCGGCCTCTGGCGGCTGGCGTCGCGTTTGCGCCGCCGCCGTTATGACGCGGCGATTTGTCCCCATCCGAGTTTTCGCAGCGCCTTGTTGCTGGCGCTGGCCCAAATTCCGGTCCGTGTCGGTTTTCGCGATTCGGCCGGACGCTGGTTGCATACGCATCGTCTGCCGCGCGACACCGGTCGCCCGGAGCCGGACCGCGCCTTGTCGCTGCTGGCCGCCTGGGGAAAAAACGTCGCGACTTTCGTGGCCGCGCCAAGACTGGCGCTGCATCCGCAGGCGATCGCGCAAGCGGACGAATGGCGGGAGGAGTGGGGGTTGCCGGTCGATCGGCCGTACGTCTGCGTGCATCCGGGTTCGGTTTGGGCCACCAAACGCTGGCTGCCGGAAGGTTTCGCGGCGGTCCTATCCGACCTGGCCGACGACGGCTACGTTCCCGTCATCCTCGGCGGCGCCGACGACATCATTTTGGCCAACCTGGTGCAGGATCGCCTGCGGACCTTGCCGATCAATCTGGCCGGGCGTCTGTCGTTGCCCGAATTATCGCTGGTGTTGGCACGGGCCGCGCTGCTGATCACCAACGATTCGGGCCCAATGCATATGGCCGGCGCTTTGGGAACATCGGTGGTCGCCGTCTTCGGCAGCACGACGCCGGCGCTGGGTTACGCGCCGGTCGGTTCGCCCAATCGGGTGGTGGAAATCGAAATGCCTTGCCGGCCGTGCGGTCCGCACGGTTTTCAAAAATGTCCACTCGGCCATTTTCATTGCATGAAACAGATCGCCCCGGCGGACGTGACCGCCGCTTGCCGCGAATTGCTGACCGCATCCCGCCCTTAATGTGGCGGCGGAGCCCAAACGGGCTCCGCACGATGGGGGAGGACTACTCGGGGGACTGCTAAAAGATGTCGGCTTCGACAACCAATTTGGCATGCAACCGCAGATTGCGGCATTTGACGCTAAAGGGATCCTCGCTGAGAACCACGAAATCCTGAACCAGTTTTTGCCCTTCGATCATCGATTCGAAAGCGTTTTTAATCATGTGGCCGCCGCCTTCGACTTCGATTTCGTAGCCGGCCAGGGTTTCGCCCGGGGCCAAGAAAGCCCGCGCCAAAAGGGTATCTTCAAGCGGGGCTTCCGGGTCGATCGTCAGGTAGATTTTCACTTCGGCCACGTTCGCGCCGTAATTGGTGATGCTGCCTTCCAACTTCGCGTCGTAAACTCGCTTGACGTTCTTTTTGAAACTCGGCAGCGATCCCGGCGACATCAGATCCGAATCCCAGAGAACGGGCTGGGCGGAAAGCTGAACGAAATCCGCGGTCACGCCCTGGGAATTGGAACCCTGTACCTGGATGATCGGGCTGAGCTCGTAGTCGTCGCCAAGGGCCAGAAAGATGGCTTTCAGGTTCTCGTGAATGGTATCGGCGCCTTCATCCATATCGCCGGGATTGACGACTTCCCGTTTTTCAAAGGGGGCGAGGGTGATATTGCCGATCGGCATTGGTTCGCCGATGCCCTCGGCGTTCGGGATCGCATACAGGGTGACGAACGCCGCCAGTTTGCTGTTGTTTTCCACGTAGGCTTTGACGAAGAAACGCACCTCAGCCATTCCCAGACGGGTGACCTCGATGCGATCCGCCAGTTTTTCAACCTTGGCGACACCCGCCGGAATCGCCTGACCGCCGGCGACGTTGACACCTTCGACCACGGTCACCGACTGAATGTCGCGTTCACTGGTGGTATTGGAAATAGTTCGGGAAACCGATACGGTTTGTTGTGTCGCTTCCTGAATCATGTCTTCGATGGAATTGCAGCCGGTCAGTCCCAAAAATGCGATCAATATCAATACGGCCCAGAAATTGCGATTCATAACCTTTCCTCCCTTTCACCGCACTTTCGAAAGTGCCGGCGGGACGATGGTCTGAAACGTGATTTCCAGGCCGTATGCCCCGTCGCCTTCGGTAGCCGAGCTATCTTCCAAGCGGAAGACCCCAAGCTTTGCGTCCCCACCTCGCGATGGGTTTGCCCTTTCGAGCGTCGGTATTGGTTGAATTCAAAAGATCGAAGCGTTTATTTCTACTATTTTTATCGGCGTTACCCATTCCAAACTTGAAAACATTTTTTCGTGAGCCGCATTTTCCCCAACTTCACGTTAAATTAATATTTTTCAATGGGTTCAAAATGATTTGACTTTTAATCAAAGCCCTCTCATATTATGCCATGACGTGGTGAGGTCTGGGGAGGCCAAACCGCTTCGATTGAAGCGAAAGCGTGGTTTTTCTTATGTTACCAAAGTCTACTTGTGCGTATAACGCAAGCAGATTACACTATTATTGTATCCAAGCTCTTGCCGGGCATTTTAACCAATCCCATTCAACACCTTTCCAAACATTCAGTGAGGTGTGTAATGAAAACTAACAAAATAGTTCTCATTCTTCTGCTGGCCATGGCTTTATTTGCTATCGGCTGCGGCGCCGAATCCGACAATTCGTCTTCGTCTCGCCCGGCGGCTGACGACAATGCCGACGCCGACGATGACAACGGCGATAATTTCAATCCGCCATCCGGGGATGACGACGGAGAAAATCACCACTCCTATCAAGATTTCAATACGATTTTCTCCGACGCAGGCCCGATTGATGCCTGTATGACCGATGACGGTTCGATCTGGGTGGCGTATGTGGATCCGCCCGATGCGGTAAATCGCGATCACAACGCGTTGGTGCGGTACAATGCGCTTCACCAGGTCGATTGGGTCTATTCGGGGCCGGTATCTTTTCCCCATACGTTGGATTGCAAAGGCAATTTGGTTTTGATGTCCGATTGCTTCGACTACAGCGTGACACTGCTGGATTCGATCACGTTGGAAGCCACCCGAATCGATTTCTCCGATTGGTACGAGTTCGTGGTGCCCAACGCCGCCCAGTTGACTCCCGATGGCAACATCCTGGTCTCCGACCTGAATAACAACACGATCATCAAAATCACCATGGAAGGTGAAAAGCTTTGGGAGTACATGGTCATCGATGAAGCGCCCGGCTCTTTTTCCTTGCACGGCCCGATCGAAGCAGCCGATGGCCATCTGCTTTATTGCCTGTCGGATCGTGGTAAAGTGGTGGAGGTCGATCAAGAAGGGAACGAAGTCTGGTCGTACGATTCCGGTTTGAATTTCCCGAAAAGCGTGCAACGGCTGGACAATGGCGATACCCTGATCGGCGACCACGAACGGATTATCGAAGTAAACCAGGCGAAACAAATCGTTTGGGAATTCGACCTGAAAGAGGTCAAGGGATTCAACGTTGAACGTTTGCCAGACGGCAATACGCTCAACGGCACCTCGCAGGTTTTAATGATCGCGCCTGACGGCACGATTTTGTGGACCCTTGGTGCCTACTCCAACATACTGGATGAAAGCATCATCCAACAGAATAAACGCCTGCAGATGCTGCGCAGCATCGGCTATCTGTAATCCGCGAATCATCGATCCATCGAGCCCCGACTCAAGAGAGTCGGGGCTTTTTACTTTCCGGAGTAAAGGTTTGATCGCCTCGCCCCGTCGGGCCCACGAAATTTTCGCTCGCTAGCAGAAAAGTAATCCGCGCTTCATCTTTCCCAAATGCGCGCCTCGCATGATCGCGGCGGAAAACGCGGCATCGGTTGAGTCACGAACAAAAACCGGAGTCGCCCCAACCGTTCAGCGAGGCGGTCGATGAAACGACGAATCACTTCTATCGTCATTTTTTGGATCCTGGCCGGTTTGTTCGCGGCCTGTCAACGGACCGATGCGGATCATCCGTGGGATCGAAACAGTTACGGCAATCGCCAGGCTCCCGCGAAGCAGGTGCTGACGATCACCGGCGCGGACGCGGATTACGGCGATATTCCGCTTCGTTTCACGCTCGATCTCCCGTCCGGCGAAACGCGCGCCATACAGGCGTGGTACACAGGCGCCTGTGGTCGCGGCAAACGGCAGACGGCCGTGTTCGGTGGAGAACACGAGAACCTGGCCGCCGGCGAGCATACGATCACCTGGTGGAGTTGGGACCAGGAGGCGGGATGCCGCGGTGAAGTGACGATCCGGCTCGCAACCGATCAAGGCGAATCGGCGGAAACGTCATTTACGTTGGACAATACCCGCGATGGCCTGACCGGCTTTCAGGATTATCCCCAGTACGACCAGGGAATCAACGACGACGAGGAAGCCGCATTGAATCGGGCGTTGCCGGCGTTGCTTGCCGATCCGACCGTCGATTTCGTGGCTTTTCGTGTCGGCGATGAATACGAGGTTTACGCCGAACGCGGTTGGGTCGTGTTCACCCGCGAGGCCACGCGTGACGGCTATGAATATGTCGAGGAATCCGTCGAGGGCGAAAATCCGCTGGCCAGGCAGGACCCGATGTGGATCCCGACGTATGAAGAAGAACTGGCCGCCGGGTCCAATCCGAACGACATTAAATTAAAAAAGGAAGGATACCCGAAAGGCGATCCGCGGCTGTCGTTCATCGAGCCGGAAGCCGATTCCTATCCCTACGCCTACGAACGGATCGCCGCCTATTTCGATCACCCGGACAGCGCCGATCTGCTGATCAATTGGAAATCCTATGCGCATGCCGACGCGGATTTGGGCGAGCACGGCAGCCTGAACATCGTGCAAAGCCGTTCGCCGCTTGTTTTCTGGGGCAAGGGCATTTCGCCGGGGATGTTCGAAGATCCGGTCCGCCACGTGGACATCGCGCCGACGGTCGCCCGGTTGTTGGGTTTGCCGACCACATTCGGCATCGACGAACGAGGCGTCTGGAGCCATCGGGTTTATCTGACCCAACAAGACGGTCATTCGATCGACAGCGTGCTGGACGGCACGACCGCCGAGCACGTGATCATCTTGGTGCTCGACGGACTGGCGCACACCGAACTGATGCGCCGCTTGCAGGAAAACGGAGCCGACCTGCCCAATTTTATGCGGCTGGTGGAAGAGGGGGCCGTGGCCCGTTACGGCAGCATCACCAACTGGCCGAGCGTCACGTATCCGAGTCACAACGTTATCGGGTCGGGCGTTTACAGCGGACATCATGGGCTCGTCGATAATACCTTCTATCTGCGCCGGAAAATGAAACGCGCCTCGCCGATCGACCAGATGTTGATGACCGAGCATTTCTGGAATCCGGTGGCCGCGGCCGAGACCTTGCACATGGCCGTTCACCGCAACCTCGGCGATTGGTCGCCGTTCTTCAAGACCGGGGCGATCACCGCGTCGTTGATGGATCCGAGCGTCGCCGGCGCCGACAAGACCGACCTTGAATTTCGCGATCAGACCCATCAGGTGCCGTTTCCGCCGTTCGGCCTGAAGTTCCCGCCGGGCATGCCGTTTCCCGTGCCGTCACTGACGACCCCATGGGATATTTACTTCGCGCAGTACACCGAGATGGCCGCGCTCTGGCAGTTCTTTTACCTGTACGAAAACGGGGTCACGCCGTCGCCGACCTACCTGATCATGAACTTCTCGACGACCGACAGCGCCGGCCACGTCATCGGCCCGCACGGCGACGACATGCTGCCGGTGCTCGAACACATCGACCAGGATCTCGGCGCGCTGTTCGCCTGGCTCGAATGGTGGGGCCTGGCCGACAAAACGGCGCTGGTGCTCACTTCGGACCATGGCATGCAGTTGGGCGACCCGAGCCGCTCGGGCTGGCCGCTCGATTCGTTGAACGCGGTCGAGGTACGGCCCATCGCCGATACCTGGTTGGGCGTATACCTGGCGATTCCGCGCCTTGAATTCGACGTACCGGCGCTGACGCCGAACGAATACCAGCTTTTCCACGTCCGGGTTTCGGATGTCGACACCGACGCGCCGGCGGCGAATGTCGAGGTGACGGCGCGCGACGGGATGAACGATCTTCAAGCCCTCACCGGCGAAGACGGCATCGCGGAATTCGGCCTCGCCCCGGTCGCCGACGTGAAAATCACCGTGCGGTCCGAGTCGATGACCCGTTCGACCGCGGTTCTTCCCCTGCAATAAGGAAGCGACGTATGAAAGCGAGCGATTTTCGGTTGGCACTGATCTGTATCGTCTTGACGTGTTTCGCCGCCGCCGCGTGCCAGCGCGGTGATGAGGCCGAAAAGAAAACGACCGCCGATCCCTTCGGTTTGCCGATCAACCGGGTGATTACGACCGAAGCCTTGACGGACGAGGTCGAGGTGTTGGTGGACAGCCACGGCGTGGCGCACGTGTACGCGCAAAATGACCATGATGCCTGGCTGTTGCAGGGATACCTCACCGCGCAAGACCGCTTTTTCCAGATGGACCTGCTGCGCCGCCTCGGCACCGGCCGTGTAACCGAATTGCTCGGCGAATTTCCGCTCGTCGGTTCACTGCTGGCGAGTATCTATCTCGGCGATGTCGATCTGTACTTTCGGTCGGTATTTATGGATGAGAAAGGCCGGCCGGCGGTCGATCGCCTTCAGACGGCGCTTGACGAGTCCGCGCAAGCCGTTCTGCAGGCCTATGCCGAGGGGATCAACTCGTACCTTCATGACGTGGTGGCGGCGCGCAACGGCGCGTTCAAGCCGCCGGCATATTCCGGTCTGATCAATCCGGATGCGGCCCTGTTGGACGAATGGACGATCGCCGACACGTTGGCCGTTTTGTTGGTGGAACAATGGTCGAGCGCCAATTCGGTCGATCTCGAATTGCTGCTCGGACAAGCACTGGGTGAATGGGGCGCGGACAAGTTCGGCGAATTCTTCACGGCGGCAACCGCCGCGCCGGGCGCCGGTCAAGCCTCGACAAAACAGGACGAAGCGGGAGAGTCGCCGGATTACGAGAGCCTCGCCGGATTGTATCGGCCGGCGCGCAAGGCGCTCGCCAAGGCGATGGATGCCGGTTTGGCTGCAGTGAGCGGCCTGGCGCACCAAAACCGCGCCGCGAATCTCGTGGCGGTTGACGCAACGCGCGCGGCTGGTGGCCAGGCGATGCTGGCGGCCGATTTGGCGTTTCGCCCGTTGTCACCGGCGCCGTATCATTTGATTCACCTTGACAGCCGGACGGTCGGTGACGGTGAACTTTCGCTGGCCGGATTCGCGCTACCGGGTCTGCCGGGCGTGCAACTCGGCCACAACGACCGGCTGGGCTGGATCGGCGCAACCGCGCCCTACGACATCTCCGACACCTATCTGGAAATGCTGACCGAATCCGGGGATGAGGTTTTCCGAGGCGGGGAAACCGTTGCGTTGCGGACCATTGCCGAAAAATTCCGGCTGAACATGGGCGACGATGCGCCGAGCAAAGAAAAAGAAATCCAGTTCGTGCCGGGGCACGGCCCGCTGGTTCCCGGCTCCTGTAAAAAGGGCTACTGCCTCGCGTTGCGCTGGACCGGCATGCAAAACGGCGATGACCTGAACGCGCTTATCGCGCTGCAGACTTCCGGTTCGCTCGATGAAGGGTTGGAAGAACTGGCCCGGGTTCGCCGGGGCGCCCGCCAATGGATGCTGGCCGACACGGACGGTCGCATCGCCCATCTCTCGGCGTCGCAAATTCCCCAACGCGATCATTGGCGAACAACGCCGCCGTGGCTGCCGTTGCCGGGAATGATCGCCGACAACGGTTGGAACGGCGAGGTGCCCTCGACCCGATTGACCCGGCAAACCGATCCCGACACGGGCCTGTTGATCGCGGCCGACAACGACCTTTACGGTACCCTGCGCGACGGCGACGCGACGACCGGGGCCTATTATTTCGCGGCGCTGGCCGATCCCGGCTGGCGCGCCGCCCGCCTGCTGGAACTTGCCGATGATGCGGGCGACGAACTTACGCCGGAAACCTTGCAGGCGATGCTCGCCGACGATTACAGCCCGTTGGGCGAATTACTGATTCCGCAACTGCTGGTCAGCGCGTCCCGGCGGCCCGACCTGCTCGGCGAAAACGCCCCCGAGGCCGTTTCGATCCTGGCGCATTGGGATGCGACGCTGCCGGCGGCGACACCGGATCGCTGGCGACCGGCGTTGGCGGCCGAATCCCGGCAAGAAGCCTCGCGCGGCGCGGCGCTGTTCGAGGTCTGGCTGCATCACCTGGTGGCGCGGACGTTCGCCGACGATTTTACGGCGGCCGATCTGGATCCGCCCGCCGATCTCTTTTTCGCCGGTCCGCAACTCGAAGCCCGCGTTTTGGCGGCGCTGTTCGCCCGCGCGGACGATCCGTTCGCCGCGCTCGACTGGTGGGACGATTTGGACACGCCGGCCGTCGAAAGCCGGGATGAAATTGTCCTGGGCGCCCTGGCGGATGCGATCGGCGAACTGACCGCCACGCGCGGCGCCGATCCCGCGCTCTGGTTCTGGGGCGATCTGCACGCCGTCGAAACGACGCTGGACTTCGAAGGCGCCGATCTGCTCGATTTCGTCGCGCCGACCGGCGGGCCCGCGAACGTTGACGGCGGTGATTTTGCAGTGCGTTTCGGCGAGACCAACTGCCTGGTCCGCGATTATTCCGTCGCGCGGCTCTCGTTGGCCCGGATTTTCATGACTCTGGACGGCGATCGCTTCGCGACGCGGGCCGTATTGGCCGGCGGGCAAAGCGAGCGATTCAACTCGCCGCATTTCGCCGACCAGTTCGCCCGCTGGGCGGCCGACGAAACCATCGATGTGCCCTTTGCCTTCGCGGACGTCACCGCCGCGGCGGTGCAACGAATTTTATTTACTCCCCGTCCGTAAGCGAATGGAGGAATTTTCGCATGACTAGATACACGATTGCCCTGTTGCTGACCACCGGCCTGGTCTGCGGCCTTGCCGCGGTCGCCTTCGCGGTCAATACCTCGAACGATCCTTGGAATCAGCAGGATTCCGACATGTCGGACCTGGATCTGCTCGAATTGCTGCGGCTCCACGGCGTTATCAACGAGGAACAATACCAGGACCTGATCAAAATCTACGGCAAGCGAACCTATTACCACCTGCGTCCGACCGGTTCGCTGCTCGTGGGTTACACGCCTTACAACCAGATGAAAGCCGACGAGACGATCGAATATCCCGGCTCGCCCGCCGATGACCGCAATTTCCGCCTGCGCAAGCTGTCGCTCGGCATGGCCGGCAGCGCTTATTACGATTGGCTCAGCTTCAAGGCGACGGGCGAGGTGTCGGCTAACGACGAAGGCAAATACACCTTCGGACCGGAGGAGGCGTACGTCCGTTTCCGCTATCTGCCCGAGCAATTGCGCGGCAGTTTGTTCGAACCGGCGCAAGGCATGACCGTCGGCGCGATGAAAATCCCGTTCTCGCGGCAGAACCTGGTTTCGACGCCGCAGTTGCAGTTCATCAATCGGGCGGTGGCCATTGAGGAAATGCCGATTCACTACGATCTCGGCGCGACGGTCGACCTGGACTACAACCTCTTTTTCGATTGGGCCCGCCTCCTGCTCAACGCCGGCGCGTTCAACGGGCGCGGCGACCGCGTTTACGCGGCCGACAACAACGACAACCTGCTGTATGCCGGTCGCCTGCGGATCGACCTGTTCAGCCCGCTGCGACCGGGCGAGGGCGATTTGCGGCCGCGGTTCTATCCAAACGAGACCGTCGCCAAGACGCCGGAATTCGATCGCCCGGCGTTGTCGCTCGGCGGTTCGCTGCTGCAGAACAACGACGTGGACAAGGTCGTCAAAGCCTGGGGCGCCGACGCGGAATTCCGCTGGTACGGCGTTTCGATCAGTGCCGAGGCGATCGCCACGAAATATGAGCTGGCGCTCGACGACGCCGAAACGGCCAATCAGTACGCCGAGGATTGGAGCACCTTCGGCTGGTACGTGCAGGGCGGCGCCTTCGTCTGGCCGCGCATCCTGGAAGTGACGGCGCGTTACGACGAATACACCCTGGACCTCGTCGACGAAACTCTGCCCGAACGCAAATTGGCCGCCACGACCTTTGGCCTCAACGCGCATCTGGCGAGCAAACACGCCCTCAAGCTGATGGCCAATTACATCTGGCGCGCCGAACTCAAGGGCCTGCCGGAAATGGACAACGACACGTTCACGGTGCAGGCCGGGTTCGCTTTCTGAGCACGAAGTCGCCTCGGCGCGACGGAATGGAGGAATCAATGATCGGCGGAAAATGGCTCCGGCTGCTGCTGGCGATGTTGCTGCTGTCCCTGGCGGCATGCGAACAAGCCGAGGAATTCAAGCAAGCGCGCGCCTACGTGGTCGATGACCGCGCCGAGTTGATCGGCGGGCCGAAGGCCGTCGGCACCAAGGGCGACGTGGTGATCGAAAACGATCAAATCCGCCTGTTGATCAACGCCCACGGCACCGATCCGAACATCACCAAATACGGCGGTTCGTTGGTCGACGCCGATATTCAGCGGCTGGAAAATTATTTCACGCCGGCTCGCGGCGGGCACGATCGCTTCGTGGAATTGATCTCGGTTTTCGACCTCAAGACCTTCGGCATCGAACGGGCTCCCGGCTCGGGGCCCGTGGCGCGCGCCGCCCAGAACGCGGTGGAGATTCTCCGCGACGGTTCGGACGGTGGCGATGCGGTCGTCAAGGTTTCGGGCGTCCTGACCAACATTCTGGAAATCTTCCGCCTCATTCCCGTGCCGCTCAATTCGCTGCCGGTGAAGGCGGAAACGATTTACCGGCTGAAGCCGGGCAAAAAGTATGTGGAAATCACCACGACCTATCGCCTGCTAAACAAGGACGGCAGTGTGCCGGACGCCTGGACCGAGATTCCGTTGCGGGCGATCGAACCGGATGACAACGTGGTGACGGGAATCGTCACCGCCGACCAGTTCGGCGACGCGGTGTTCTTCGGGGATTCGCTCAGCCTCTTCGGGCCCGGGGTGTTCGGCTTCGGTTCCGAATGGTACCTGGCCGATCAGGTCGAACAGGGCGAATCGTCGCTGTCCGATCCGCCGACCGTCGAGTGGATCGCCGGCGTCGGCGACGACATCGGTTACGCGCTGGTCGCCGACGACGGCCCGATCGTTTTCCCGCTGATGGAAAGCTTCCTCACCATCGGTTTCCAGAAAACCACCGGCGAGGACCACCTGTTGCCCGCGCCCGGCAGCACATACACCTATCGCCGTTATTTCATTGTGGACGAAGGCGATCTGGGCGGCATGCTCGATCAGGTGATCGAATTGAAAAACTGGCCGTCCGGACGAATCGCCGGACACGTGATCGACGGCACGACCGGCGACGCCGTCAGCCAGGCCAAGGTGTTGGTTTTTCCCTGGCCGCGCCTGACCGCCATGGGCGAACGCGTGCCACTGAAAGAATCCTACGAGGAAATGAACGCCTACCTCGCCGGCCTGGACGCTGGGAAGGCGACGGCGCGCCGGTTGATCCCTTACAGCCGCTTCACGACCGACGGCAAACGCACCGACCAGTTGGCCGACGGCAGTTTCGGCGGCCGGTTGCCGGTGCGCGCCGACGAAAAAAGTGAAGACTACCTGCTCATGGCCGTCGGTCCGGGCCGGACGCGTAGTGCCCTGACGCCCGTGCACCTGGAAGCGAACGAGGCCAAGCGGATTTTATTGGCGCTGCCGGCGACCGGTCAGGTCCGTTTCCGGGTGCGCAGTTTGGCGCAAACCGGTCCGGAAGAACCGGTCAAGGTGATCGTGCGCGGCGAGAACGGCGAAGCGATTCCCGATCCGTACCTGGGCGAGGGTTTTCTGCCCGGTTCGGAGGCGTACGTTTTGATGACCGTGGACGGCACGGGCGAGGTGACGCTGCCGGCCGGTACTTATCATTTCATCGCCGGTCGCGGGCCGGAATACACGGTCGACGAACAGCGGGTCGTCGTCGAGCCCCTGACGGCGAAGACGATTGAGTTGACCATCGACCGCGTGCTTGACACCGGTGGCTGGGTGGCCACCGATTTTCACCAGCACACCGAACTGAGCCCGGACTCCGGCGTTTCCAATTCGGACCGGGTGTTGGCGGGACTGGTCGAGGGATTGGATATCATCGCGGGTACCGATCACGACTTCGTTTCGAACTACCGGCCGGCCTTGGAAAAGCTGGGCGGGATCGACCGGATGCAGGTGATGTCGGGAGACGAGTTGTCGCACCTCAGTTACGGCCACTTCTGCTCGTACCCGCTGAAGTACGACCAGACTCAGGTCGCCAACGGCGCGCCGAACTGGCGGCAGCCGAGCCCGACCGCCAAGGCGGCGGACGGTTCGGCCATTTCGTTGTGGACGCCGCAGGATTGCTTCGACGGCCTGCGCGCGACGGGCGACCGGAGTGTCGTCGATCAGCCGCCGATCGTCATCGCCAACCACATGCGCGAGTCGATCACCGGCTATTTCCGCGCCTTTGGCTGGCGGCAGTACAGCGGCGATTTCGGTTCGCCCGATTTTCTGACGATCGGCGATCCGGTGGTGCACAACGGTCAACTGTTCACCAAGGATGCCTCGGCCAATTTCTCCTGGGACTTCGACGGCGTGGAGGTGCTCAACAGCAAACGGCTCAACCAGTTCCGCACGGCGACGGTCGAGGAAATCACCGAATCGCAGTTCGGCCAGCCCATTCCGCCCGACTCGCCGCTGCTGCCGATTCTGATCCGCACCGCCGACGAGCAACTGCGCATCGAAACGGGCGATCTGTTGCTCGATGACTCCAACATGGGCATGCTCGACGACTACCTGACGCTGTTGGCCCAGGGCCGGCGCTACGTGGCGGTGGGCGATTCCGACAGCCACAACCCCCGCAAAAACGAAACCGGCAAGGCGAGGACTTATATCATGACCGACGAGGACGAGCCGGCTTTCGTCGACCTGGACGAAATGATGACCAACCTGAAGGCCGGGCGAGCGATCGCCACGACGGGCCCGTTCCTCGAATTCTGGGTTGACGGGTATCCCATCGGCGCAGACGTTTACGCGCCCGGCGGCGAGGTCGAGGTGCGCATTCGCGCCCAGGCGCCGCCCTGGATGTCGTTTGATCGAATCGAAATCTACGGCAACGGCCTGCTGATCGGCGAAATCGGCGCCGATGCCGGCGATGAGTATCTCGGCTGTGACACGGCGGGCGCGACGATCGCCGGTCGCGGGCGGATCACCCGCTTCGACGGCACGGTCGCTTGCCGAATCGAACAGGATACCAACCTCGTCGTGGTGGGCATCGGCTACGAGGGCATGACGCCGATCAGTCAGCCGATCGAGTGGCCGGCTTTCGAACTGACCGACAACCTCATCGCCGGCATCAACAAGATGACCGGCGATTGGCTGGGCATCGGCAACCTCATTCCGCTCGACAGTTCGGTGCAACGCAACTTCGACGTCTATCCGCTCGTCGTGGCCAACGCGATCTGGATCGACACCGACGGGTACGACGTCGACGGCGACGGGTACCCCTACGACGGGCCCGGCTACATTCCCGGCTGGTTCGAGGAAAAAGACGTGCCGGCCGACGTCCTGGATACCCTCGGAGAGCGGCAACAAGCCCTGGTGGCCGCGGCGGTGAACCGCGCCTGGTCGCTGACCTCCCGGGATCAACAACCGACGACCAGTGAACCCTCCTCCTCGGAAGAGGACGACGACCTCGAACCCGGCGGCTGCGGAGCGCCGTCCTGGTAAGTAGACCCCCTTTGGATTTTCTTTCGCGCCCGATTTTTCGGGCGCTATTTTTATCGGCCGCCTCACGGTTCGCGGGCGTTTCTTCGCTTGTTCCGTTCCGGCCCATTGCGTAGGATAGAGGCTCACGAAAACGGAGCCTGGATTGTTGAACGCGCCGCGGCGGATCCTGATCGTCAAATTGGGGGCGGTGGGCGATTGCCTGCACACCCTGATCGCCGTGCGCGAACTGCGCCGCCGACTGCCCGAAGTCCGGATCGGCTGGGTCGTTGAAACCAAGAGCCGCGAAGTGGTGGCCGGGCATCCGGCGATCGATCACCTTCACGTCTGGGACCGGAAACGGACCGTCGCCGAGTGGAAACAGGGGAATTATCGCGCCGGTTGGCGAATCCTGTCGGCCGTCTGGGAGGAAATCCGCGCCGTCGGCTACGACACGGCGATCGATTTTCAGAATCTCTTCAAATCGGGCCTGTTCGCCTGGCAGTCCGGCGCGCCGACGCGCCTCGGTTTTCGGCGCTGCCGCGAGGCGAATTACCTGTTCACCAATCAGTGGATCCGGCCGCGGCCCGAGCAGCCGCACATGGTGCGGCGCTACCTGTCGCTGCTGGAACCGCTGGGCGTGACCGTTGCGGACGATCCGCCGGCCGAGCCGATCGTCGTCCCCTCCGAGAAAATGAAAACGGCCGATGAATTTTTCGCCACCCGCGTGCCCGCCGGCAAGACGGTGGTCGCGTTCAATCCGGCCGCGAGCCTGCCCCGGAAGCTCTGGCCGACGGAGCGTTTCGCCGAGGTCGCCGACCGGTTGGCGGAAAGTTTCGGCGTGTTGCCGCTTCTAATCTGGGGGCCGGGCGAGGAACCGTTGGTCGAGGCGATGCGTGGCCGGATGAAACGCGAGGCGCTCGTCGCGCCGCCGACCGGCATCCAGGAACTGGCGCATTTGCTCGGCAAGTGCGCGCTGTACGTCGGCAACGATTCCGGGCCGATGCACCTGGCGGCGGCGATGGGCGCGGCGGTGGTCGGCCTGTTCGGGCCGACCGATCCGCGCCGCGTGGCGCCCTGGACGGCGCGCCGCCAGGCGGTGGAACCGTTCGAACTCTTCCACAAACACCGCCGGCTCGACGGCATCACCACCGACCAGGTCTACCGCGCCGCGGCGGCGCTGTTGGAGCGACGCTGATGCATCTGCTGGTGCTGTTCGCGCAACATCACTGGACCGGGCCGGCCGAGCCGGTGTTGCAAATCGCGCGGGGCTTGCGCGAACGGGGCCACCGGATCACCTGGATCTACACGCGCGTTCCGCCGGGCCACCTGGCGCCGCGGATCGCCGAAGCCGGATTGGGCGAGTTGCCGGAAATCGCGTTTCGCCGCAAGGGCTTTCACCCCGTTTCCTGGTGGCGCGACCGGCGGCGGTTGCGCCGGTTCATCCGCGAACAGCGGGTAGATCTGGTTTTTTGCCATCACAGCCACGACCACTGGTTCGGCCGCGAAATCCTGCGCGGCTTGGCTGATCCGCCCGTGCTGGTGCGCCAGATTCACGAAAGCCGCCAATTGCGGCCGCAAGCCGCGTATCGCTTTCTTTACCGGCGCACCGACGCGCTAATCGTCGCTTCCCAGCGTTGGAAGCAGGCGCTGCTGGACCGCTTCGGCATCGACGCATCGCGCGTTTTCGTGCTGCCGCCCGCCGTCGACACCGCTCGCTTCAAGCCGGTTCCCGAGGCGAGCGCGATTCGCGCCGAAATCGGTGCGGCCTTCGCGCAGCCGTTGATCGGCCTAGTCAGCCGGATCAAAACGGGGCGCGGCCACGAGCTGGCCTTGGAGGCGTTCGGGCTCGTCAGCCGGGAACATCCTGGCGCGCGATTGCTGTTTGTCGGGCGCGGCGAAGGCCGGGCGGAATTGGAGGAACGGGTGCGGCAAAGTGCCCTGGCCGAGCGGGTGCATTTTCTCGGGTATCGAAGCGACGATCTGCCGGCGGTTTACGCCGCGCTCAACGTCAGCCTGTTATTGGGCGAGGGTTCCGACGGCAGTTGCCGGGCCGCGCTCGAGGCGATGGCCTGCGGCACGCCCGTCGTCGCCTTGCCGGTCGGCACGTTGCCCGAATCGCTCATCGACGGCGTGACGGGTCGGTTCGTCGAGGGAACCGTCGCTTCCCTGGCAGCCGGCATTCGGGATGTATTGGCGCACCCGGAAATGGGCGAAGCCGCGCGCCGGCACGCGGAATCGGCGTTGGCGATTACCCGGCGCGTTGCGCGGGCGGAAGAGATTTTTCTCGAATTGACCGGCATTCGCGGCGTTTAAGGCCGGACGGAGGAGAATGGACAACTCGTCGCCCAATCTGCGGCGGATCGACCGCGTCATCCGCGGCGCTTTTTACACCCTGGCGCTGTGCCTGCCGTTTTCGATTACCGGCGCCGAAGGCGCACTGGTGCTGCTGACGGCAGCCTTGATCGCCCGCGCGGTGGTCACGCGACGGTGGCGGCCCCGGTTCGGCGCCCCGGAATGGCTGTTGCTGGCGTTTCTCGGCTGGGTGGCGCTCGCGGCGCCGCTCTCATCTAGGCCGGATTTGGCCGTCGCCCGCCTGCCACGCTATTGGATCTGGCTGACCTACTTCGTCACGGCGGCGGCGATTCGCGACCGGGAAACCGCCCGGCGCGGGACGATCCTCCTGATGCTGACCGCCGGCGCGGTGGCCATTTACGGAATCGCCCAGCACGTTTTCGGCAACGCCGTGCCGCGTTTCCTCATGCCGCCGGTGGATCTCTGGCAAAAAACCGGCGGCTATTATCATGCCGTCGGTTTTTTCGATCACCACCTGACCTACGGCAATAGTTTGGCGGTGATTTTGATGGTCGGTCTGGGCGCGGTGCTGGCCGAGCGGGGGCGTCGCCGATTGATTCTCGCCGCGGCGCTGGCGCTGGGTTTGCCGGCGCTGTTGTGGAGTTATGCCCGTAGCGCCTGGGTAGGTCTACTGGCGGGTTTGCTCGCGTTCGGGGCGCTCCTGGGCAAACGGGTCATGGCCCTGGTGGTGATCGGCGCGTTGCTGGTCGGCTTCGCGGCGCAACAACTAAGCCCGACGCTCGCCGACCGTCTGCGTCGTTCGGTGCAATCGGAAAGCAACCTCGAACGGATTTACACCTGGAAGACGACCCTGCAGATGATCCGCGATCATCCCGTGTTCGGCATCGGCTCGGGCGCCTACCGCGAGCTGGCCGACGAATACCGACGCGATTACAACATCCATTGGACGGCGAAGAGCCACGCGCACAATAGTTATCTGCAATATGCGGCCGAATCCGGCGTTTTGGCCGGACTGCTGTTCGCCGCTTTTCTGGTCGCCCTGATTGCGCTCGGCGCCGCGAGGTTTTATGAATTAAAAGACCGCGCGGACACCGGCTACCGCTTGGCCGCGGCGACGGCGGGCGTCATCGGTTTCGCCGCCGCCAGTCTGTTGCAGCACAATGCCGGCGACGCGGAAGTGGCGATGCTCTTCCAATTCGTGGCGGCCTTGCTCATTTTTTACGTTCGGGACGGCCGGGATGCCGCTTCCGGACGGGATGCGGGTACCAAATGACGTTAACCGAACGAAAAAAACAATTGTCGGCGATCCTGAACCGATTCAAGCAGGCCCGGGTGCTGGTGGTCGGCGATGTGATGGCCGACCATTACGTCTGGGGCGAGGTCGAGCGTATCAGCCCCGAGGCGCCGGTACCGGTGGTGCGTGTCCGGCGCGAGGAAATCCTGCTCGGCGGCGCGGCCAACGTGGCCAACAACCTACGGGCCCTGGGCGCGCGGGTCGCGCTGGCCGGGGTGATCGGCGACGACGCCATCGGCAACCATCTGCGCACCATGCTACAGGGCAACGCCATCGACACCGCCGCGCTGGCGGCCGACGGCAAGCGGCCGACCATCATCAAAACCCGGGTCGTCGCGCAAAACCAGCAGGTGGTGCGCGTAGACTGGGAAAACGCCGACGCGCTCACCGCCGACCAGCGCCGGCGACTGCTCGACGCCATCGCGGCCCGCCTGCCGGAGTTGGATGCGATCATCGTCAGCGACTACGCCAAGGGCGTGATCGACAAGGGGCTGCTCGACGGCCTGCGGCTCTTGCACCGCCGGCGGGGAATTCCGGTCGTCATCGATCCGAAAATCCGCAATATGGCGTTTTACCGTGGCTTCACCTGTATGACGCCCAACCACCATGAGGCCGGCCAGGCCCTGGGCGTCAAAATCGAAAACACTCCGGCGGGCATCCACGCGGGGGGCCGCCGCTTGCGCCGGAAGTTGAAGCTCGACAGCCTGGTGATCACGCGCGGCGAGGGTGGCATGAGCCTGTTCTTCGGCGACGACGAGGTCGTCGATATCCCCACGGTGGCGCGCGAGGTCTACGACGTGACCGGCGCGGGCGATACGGTCATCGCGGCGCTGACCTGCGGTCTGGCGGTGGGCGCCAGCCTGCACGACGCGGCGCTGATCGCCAACTTCGCCGCCGGCTTGGTGATCGCCGAGGTCGGCACCGCGCGCGCGGAAGCGCCGGCGGTCCAGGCGGCGATCCGGCAAGCCAAGGCGCTGTCATGAGCCAACCCCGACCGGCGCCGCCGGTTCTGCTGGTGATCGGCCTGCTGCGCGATCCGGAATTGCCGCTCGAACCCGTGGCGGAAGCGATCGGCGCGGCGTTCGGGCCGATCGCCGACCTCAGCGCGCCGCTTGCTTTCGAGCATACGGCCTATTACGAGCCGGAAATGGGGCCGGGACTGCTTCGTCAATTCGCGGCGCTGGCCGAGTTGGTCGATCCCGGCCGGCTGGCGGACATCAAGTGGCAAACGAACGAAATCGAGAGTAAATTCAGCCGGGAGGACGGCCGGCGGCGAATCAACCTGGACCCGGGCTTGCTCGGCTTTGCCAATCTGGTGTTGGCCACCGGCAAGGGTTACACTCATCGTCCCTATTTAGGCAACGGCATTTATGCCGATTTGACGTTGATTTGGCAGCACGGCGCCTGGGTCGAACTGCCGTGGACGTATCCGGATTACCGGAGCGAACCGGTCAAGGCGATCCTCACCGGCTATCGGGAATTCTACCGCGAAAAGGCGGGGCCGGCGCGGTCACGAGAGGCGGAAACATGATTCTATCGATGACGGGCTTCGGACGAGGCGATGCGACGGGTGAAACCGCCCGAATTCAGGTCGACATTCGTTGCGTCAACCATCGCTTCCTCGACCAGCAACTGCGGATGCCGCGTACCCTGATGCCGCTCGAAGCGGAAGTGCGCGAGCTGGTGAAAACCCACTTCCGCCGGGGCCGTATCGAGGTCGGCGTCCTGTACGAGCGCATTCGCACCAATCCCGACCGCATCAAAATCGACCGCGAACTGGCGGTCGGCTATCACCGTTTTCTGACCGGCCTGGCGACGGAACTAGCCTTGCCCGATCGGCCCACGCTGCAGCTCGTGGCTCAGCAGCCCGGGGTCATCGAGTTGCGCGACGAGGACGAGGACGCGGAAAAAATCCGGCCCCTGCTGGTCGCGGCGTTTCAAAAGGCCGCCGCCGCGGCGCTGGAGATGCGGCGCAAGGAAGGCGAAGCCCTGGCGCGCGATCTGCGTTCCACGCTGGCGCGGATGCGGGAACTGATCGCCGCGGTGCGGGTCGCGGCGCCGCAGGCGCAGCAGGAACTGGAAAACCGCTTCCGCGAACGCGCCGCGCAATGGTCGGGCGAAATCGGCGTTGACCCGTCGCGGTTGCAGCAGGAAGCGGCGCTGTTTCTGACCAAGCTGGACATCAACGAGGAAATCGTGCGGATCGAAAGCCACTTCGCGCAGGTCGAGGAAATGCTCGGGCTGGACGATTCCATCGGTCGGCGGCTCGATTTTCTCGCTCAGGAAATGCACCGCGAGACGACGACCATGGGCAACAAATTGCAGGGCCTGACGCTGACGCGGCTGGTGCTCGACTGCAAGGCGGAAGTCGAGAAATTTCGGGAGCAAGTGCAAAATGTCGATTGAGACCAGGCCGGGCAATCTGCTGGTGGTGACCGCGCCCAGCGGGGCAGGCAAAACCACGCTCTGCCGCTCGGTGATCGAGCGGCTGGAGCCGACCATCCGCTATTCGATCAGCCACACGACGCGACCGCCCCGCGGAAACGAGCGGAACGGCGTCGATTACCATTTCGTCGCCGACGCCGAGTTCGACCGCTTGATCGGCGAGAATCAAATGGCCGAATGGGCGACCATCCACGGCCACCGCTACGGCACCAGCCGGGCGGAAATCGAAGACAGCCAGGCGCGCGGCCAGGACCTGTTTCTGGATATCGAGGGGCAGGGGGCGGTGCAGATTAAAAAGCTTTTCCCCCAGGCGATCTTGATTTATATTCTGCCGCCGAGCCTCGCGGATTTGCGCGATCGCCTGCTCCGGCGCGGCTCCGACGCCCCGGCGGAAATCGAACGGCGTTGGGAAAACGCCCGCCGGGAATTGGCGTTTTTACCGAATTATGATTACATCATCGTCAATGACATCCTGAGTGAAGCCACGCGCGGGCTGGAAGCGATCGTTCTGGCGGCCCGGCAGCGGCGGGAGAACATGCAAGATGCAATCCGTCGATTCCCTGCTGCCCCGCAAAGTTAGACCCGATGATATCATCCGCGAGGTGCGACGGTACCTCACGGAGCCCGACATCGAGCTGATCCGCCGCGCGTATGTCTTCGCCATGCACCATCACGAGGGGCAGGCCCGCTACAGCGGCACGCCCTACATCGAGCACCCGATCGCCACCGCCTACGTCCTGGCCCTGATGAAGATGGACGAGAAAACCATCGCCACGGGCCTGCTGCACGACACCCTCGAGGACTGCCCCAACGTCGACCGCAAGCTGATCACCAACCTCTTCGGCGAGGAGATCGCCGCGCTGGTGGACGGGGTCAGCAAAATTTCGCAGATGAAGTTCGACAGCCAGGAACAACGGCAGGCGGAGAACTTCAAGAAGATCCTGCTGGCGACGGCGAAGGACATCCGGGTGCTGTTGGTCAAGCTCGCCGACCGCCTGCACAACATGTACACGCTCGAGTACGTCCCACGCGAAAAGCGCGGCCGCATCGCGCGCGAAACGATGGAAATCTACGTGCCGCTGGCGCACCGCCTCGGCGTGCAATGGATCAAGTCGGCGCTGGAAGACCTGTCGTTCCGCTACCTGAATCCCGAGGCGTACTACAACTTGGTGATGAAGCTGTCGCGCGGCCGGAAGGAGCGCGAATCCTACATCGAGGAAGTGATCGGCATCCTGCGCAACTTCCTGGCCCAGCACAACATCGCCGTGGAGATCAGCGGCCGCATCAAAGGCTTGCACTCGATCTACCGCAAGATGCAGGCGCAGAACCTGAGCTTCGAGGAGGTGATGGACATCATCGCCTTCCGGATCATCGTCACCTCGGTGGCCGAGTGCTACGAGGTGCTGGGGCTGATCCACTCGATGTGGCGGCCGATCCCCGGGCGCTTCAAAGATTACCTCGCGCTGCCCAAAGCCAACATGTACCAGAGCCTGCACACCACGGTCATCGGGCCGAAGAACGAGCGGATGGAAGTGCAGATCCGCACCCAGGAAATGCACCGCGTGGCGGAACTGGGTGTCGCCGCCCACTGGCGCTACAAGGCGAGCGGCAACCCGGATCGCGACTCCCGCCAGTTCGACTGGCTGCGGCAGATCATGGAGTGGCACAAGGAATCCGACGACCCGCGGGCCTTCCTCTCGGGCCTCAAGATGGACCTGTTCAGCGAGGAGGTTTACGTCTTCACGCCCAAGGGCGACGTGATCAACCTGCCGAAGGGCGCCACGCCGGTCGACTTCGCCTACCGCATCCACACGCAGGTCGGCAACACGTGCGCCGGCGCCAAGATCAACGGCCGCATGGTGCCGCTGCGCTACGAGCTGCAAAGCGGCGATCGCGTCGAGGTCACGACGAAGAAGGATCAAAAGCCCAGCCGCGACTGGCTGCAATTCGTCAAAACCGCCACCGCCCGCGCGAAAATCCGTTCGTTCCTCAAGGAAGAGGAACTCGAGCGCAGCCTGGCCGCCGGCCGCGCCATGCTCGACAAGGAATTGCAGAAATACAAGCAAAACCTCAGTAAAATCGAAAAATCCGGCCAGTTGGACGAGGTGGCCAAAACCCTCAACTACAAGGATGGCCAGTCACTCCTGGCCGGGCTCGGCTACGGCAAGGTTTCGATCAAATACATTCTGGCCGAAATCGTCGGCGCCGAACATTTGCAGGAAGAGCTGAAGGAAAGCGCCATCGACCGTCTCTTGCGGCCGCTGAAACGGAAAAAATCCGGCGGCATCAAGATCCACGGCATCGACGACGTGCTGTTCCGCATGGCCAAGTGCTGCAATCCGGTGCCGGGCGAAGCGGTGGTCGGTTTCGTGACGCGCGGCCGGGGCATCACCGTCCATACGCTGGATTGCCCGATCGCGCAGGATCAGCCCGAAGAACGGCGCGTCGAAGTCGAATGGGAACTGAGCGCCAGCGCCAAAATGGTGCCGACGGAGGTCACCGTCCGCATCGCCGACCGCAAGGGTATCCTGGCCGAGATCACCACCGTGATGAACTCGCTCGAGATCAACATCGACGAAGTCCATTCCAAGCATCGCCCCGACGACACGGTCGATCTGCAATTCGTGCTGCAGATCCGCGACATCGATCAACTGACGCGCGTCCTCGCCGAAACCCGCAAACTCAAAGGGGTGCTCTCGGTCGAACGCGCCCACCACTGAATCGAGAAAATCCGAAATTATCCCTCGCTCGCGGACCGCGCGGCCGGCCGATCGGTTTTCAACTTCCACAATTTGAAGATGGCGGGATAAACGACCAGTTCCAGGATGAAGGAAGTCAGCAGGCCGCCGATCATCGGGGCCGCGATGCGCTTCATGACGTCGGTGCCGGTGGCGGTGGACCACATGATCGGCAGCAGGCCCATGAAGGCCGCGGCGACGGTCATCATTTTCGGGCGGGCGCGTTTCACGGCGCCGTGAACGATCGCTTCGTCGAGGTCGGCGCCATCGCGCAATTCGCCGCGTTGCCGTGCCTCATTGTAGGACAGGTCGAGGAAGAGCAGCATGAACACGCCCGTCTCCGCGTCGAGGCCCAGCAGGGCGATCATCCCGACCCAGGCGGCGATCGAAACGTTGTACCCCAGCAGGTAGAAGAGCCAGATCGCGCCGACGGCGGAGAAGGGAACCGCGAGCATGACCACCGTGGTTTTGAACACGCTGCGGGTGTTGAGGTAGAGCAGCAGGAAGATCAGGAGCAGCGTGATCGGCACCACGATTTTCAGCCGCTCCCGGACGCGCAGCATGTTCTCGTACTGGCCGCTCCACGTCAGCATGTAGCCGGCCGGCAAGGCCAGTTGTCTCACCACGGCCTGCTTGGCCTCGGCGACGTACCCACCGATGTCGCGGTCGGCGATGTCCACGTAAACGTAACCGGCCAGGAAGCCGTTTTCGTCGCGGAGCATCGACGGCCCCTGAACCAGCCGAATCGCGGCGAGTTGGGCCAGCGGCACTTGCAGACCGCTGGGCGTCGTGACGAGAATGCGCCCGAGCGTTTCGGGATCGTCGCGTAATTCGCGTGGATAACGTACGTTGACGGGATAGCGTTCCCGGCCCTCGACGGTGGTCGTGACGTTCTGGCCGCCGATGGCGCTCATCACGACATCCTGCAATTGACCGATGGTCAGACCGTAGCGGGCGAGCTGCTCGCGCTGCGGGTCGATATCGACGAAATAGCCGCCCGCCACCCGTTCGGCGTAAACGCTGCGCGTGCCTGGAATCTCGCGCAGAATGCTTTCCAGGTGTGTGCCGATCCGCTCGATCTCTTGCGGTTCGTTGCCGAATATTTTAATGCCGATCGGCGTACGGACGCCCGTCGAAAGCATGTCGATCCGGGCCTTGATCGGCATGGTCCAGGCGTTGGTGACGCCGGGGATGCGCAGGGCCCGGTCGAGTTCGTCGATCAATTCCTCCCACGAAATCCGATCGGGCCAGACCAGCCGAAACGGCGCCTGCAGAATTTCGGGCAGGAAAGAATACCACCGT
The DNA here is from genome assembly GCA_012517325.1 of Myxococcales bacterium. Classification (NCBI taxonomy): domain Bacteria; kingdom Pseudomonadati; phylum Myxococcota; class Myxococcia; order Myxococcales; species Myxococcales bacterium. Next base: position 73,672 of record JAAYVF010000093.1, read on the forward strand.
TTTTTGGATCGCCATTCGTTTTCCGGCCGGAGGATCACCGTCGTTTCCATCATCGAAAACGGCGCCGGGTCGGTGGAGGTTTCGGCGCGGCCGGCCTTGCCGAAGACGCTGGCGACCTCGGGGAAGGAGCGGATCGCGCGATCCTGCGTTTCCAGTAGGTCGCGCGCCGCCGTGACGGAAATGCCGGGCAGCGTCGTGGGCATGTAGAGAATGGAGCCTTCCTTCAGGGGAGGCATGAATTCGGAGCCCAACTTGAAATAGACGGGGATGCTGACGGCCACGAGCGCCATGGCGCCGCCGATCGTTTTCCAGGGATGGCGCAGCACGAACCGGCACGCCGGCTCATAGACCCGGAAAATCGCCCGGCTGATCGGGTGCCGATCCTCGGCGTAATACTTGCCGACAAAAGCGGCCGTCGCGAGTCGGGAAAGCCATTGCGGTTTGAAGCGATACGGCTCGATGCGCGCGAAGAGCATGCGCAAGGCCGGGTCGAGCGTGATCGCCAGGAGCGCGGCGATGGCCATGGCGAGGTTTTTCGAATAGGCGAGCGGCTTGAACAGGCGGCCTTCCTGATCGACCAGCGTGAAGATCGGGAGAAACGCCACGGCGATCACCAACAGCGAAAAAAAGACCGACGGGCCGACTTCCTTGAGGGCTTCGAGCCGCACGTGGTGAAATTCCTCGTTGCTCCCGCCACCGGCCGCCTGCCAATGATGGATCTTGTTGTAGGCGTTCTCCACTTCCACGATCGCGCCGTCCACCAAGACGCCGATCGAGATCGCGATGCCGGCAAGCGACATGATATTGACCGTCAGGCCCAGAAGATAAAAAGGAATGAACGCCAGCAGCACCGACACCGGAATGGTGATGATGGGAACGATCGAGGACGGAATGTGCCAGAGGAAAAGCAGAATCACCAGCGAGACGATGATGATTTCCTCCGTGAGCTTGCTACGCAAGGTTTCGATCGCCCGCTCGATCAGTGTGGATCGGTCGTACGTCGTGACGATTTCGACTCCCTTGGGCAGCGAGGGCTTGAGTTCGGCCAGTTTTTGCTTGACCCGCGCGATGACGTTCAAGGCGTTTTCGCCGTGCCGCATCACGACGATGCCGCCGACGGCGTCCCCTTCGCCGTTCAGATCGGAGATGCCACGGCGGATTTCGGGGCCCAGTCCCACGGTGGCGATATCGCGCAGCAGCACCGGTACGCCGTTTTCGTCGGTCTTCACGACGATTTTCTCAAAATCGGCCAGACTCGCGGCGTAACCCCGGCCGCGCACCATATATTCCGTGCCGCTCCATTCGAGCAACCGGCCGCCGACCTCGTTATTGGATCGGCGGACCGCCGCCATCACGTCATCGAGCGAAAGCTTGAACGCGACCAGCCGATTCGGATCGACGGTGATCTGGTACTGTTTGACATAGCCGCCGATGGAGGCGACTTCGGCGACTCCCGGCACGGACTGCAGCGCGTAACGGAGCGTCCAATCCTGATAGGAGCGGAGTTGGTCGAGCGACAGGGAGTTCGTTTTGTCGACCAGCGCGTATTGAAAGATCCAGCCGACGCCGGACGCATCGGGCCCGAGTTCGGTCTGCACCCCTTCGGGAAGCCGCGACTGAATCTTCGACAAGTATTCGACCACGCGCGACCGCGCCCAGTAGATGTCGGTGCCTTCCTGAAAAATGATGTAGACATACGAAAAGCCGAAATCGGAAAAACCGCGGATCGCCTTGACCCGCGGCGCGCCGAGCAACGCCGAGATGATCGGGTAGGTGACTTGCGATTCGAGGATGTCGGGCGACCGGTCCCAGCGCGAATAAATAATGACTTGCGTGTCGGACAAGTCCGGCAGCGCGTCCAACCGGATGTTTTGCAGAATGTAGAACGCCACGGCCGCGAGCACGGCGACGCCGATCAGCACCAGCGCCCGGTTGTGCGCGGAGAACGTGATGATTCGTCTGATCATGGATCACTGTCCCCCGTGCGGGAGGTCCGGCGTCCCATTCGTCGCGGAAATGGCGGCTTTCAGGCGCGCTTCGGAATCAAGGAGAAAATTGGCGCGTACAACGACTTTTTCGCCCGCCGCAACGCCGGATTGGACTTGCACCATTCCAGCGGATTTGTTGCCGATCCGCACTTCGCGTGGTTCGAACCGGCCGGGGGCGGTTTCCACGAAGACCACCTGCCGCGCGCCGGTGTCGAGCACGGCGGATTCGGGAAAGGTAATGCCCGTGGATTCGTCGACGCTCAACTCGACATTCGCGTACATGGCGGGCTTGAGGATGAGGTTTTTGTTCGGCACGTCAAAGCGCACTTTCAAGGTGCGGCTGGTCGCGCTCAAGGTCGGGTAGATGTAGGCGACTCGGCCGTCGAGGCGGACGCTCGGATCAAAGGAAAGCGTTAATTCGGCCTTTTGTCCCAGGCGCAGGCGAGGGATTTCGTATTCGTAAAAATCGGCCTCGATCCAGACATGCGACAAATCGGTGATCGTGAACAGCTCCATCGAAGGATCGACTTGCTGCCCCTCGAAGATCTGCTTGGCGGTGATGAAACCGCCGGCCGGTGCGACGATCGTGACCGTTCGCTGCGGCTGCCCGGTCTGCTCGATTTTGGCGATCAGGCTCGCCGGCACGTCGAACAGCTCCAAACGTCGCCGCGCGGCCGTGACCAGGTCATTTCCTCCCGCCTGAACCTCGGGGAGGGAAGAATTCGCGAACTTCTTCGCGGTTTCCATGGCGCGAAGATATTCTTCCTGGCTCGCCAATAGTTCAGGTGAATAAATGGCCAGAATCGGTTGGCCGGCTTTGACGGCCTGGCCGATGAAATCGCCGTACAACTTTTCGATCGTGCCGGAAACCTTGGTATGCAGGTGTTTGATGCGCGTTTCGTCGGCAATGACCGTCCCGACGGTTCGAATAACGCCGCCGATTCGGCTTTCTGTCGCCGCGGCAGTCTGCACTCCGGCCAAATCCATCCCTTGCGGCGACAGTGTCACCGGCGCCATTCCGGATACTGCATTGCCGCCGTTTTCCACGACCTCACCCTCATAGACGGGAACAAAATCCATTCCCATCTCATCTTTCGCTGGGACTGGAGAAGTGACTTTAGGGTCCATGGGGCTGCGGTAGTAGAGAATTTTCCCCTTGCCGGCCATCGCGGCGGAAGCCGCAGGAGTCGATTCCTTGAGAACCAGGTCCATGCTGCAGATCGGGCATTTGCCTGGATGATCGGCGATCACTTCGGGGTGCATCGGGCAGGTATAGACTGTCGCGGCTTCGGCCGGCGCCGGTGTCGGCGAATTTTCCATCGGCACCAATCGCATGCCGCAGATCGGGCAGTCGCCAGGCCTGTCGCTGATATAAGTGGGGTGCATCGGGCAGTGGTAGAGAACCTTCACCGAGCCCCGCGAATTGCAAGCGGCGGTCGCCAAGGCGAAGGAAAAGGCCAGCAGCAAGGCGAAAAGCAAAATCCGCCGGCGTAATGGTTTCATGGGGTCTCTCCCTGGCTCTGCGCATCGAGCGGCCGCAGCGCGTCCAGTTCCGCCCAGGTCGCGTAGCGTTCGGCTTCACGACGCGCCAGCTCGATCCGCGATTCGAGCCACAGGTTGAAGTCGGTGATGACCGTGAGGAAATCGCCGCGGCCGGTGAGATAGGACGAGCGGGCAGCCGCCAACGCCGCTTCGGTCTGCGGCAGAATGGCTTGCTGGTATAAAACAATCAGGTTCTCGTTCCGCCGCCACTCGGATTCCAACCGCGAGAAGTCAGCCCGTAAAGCGGCAGCGGTTTCGCGCTGTCGGTCGGCAGCCATTTCCCGTTCGTGTTCCGCCGCCCGAAGCAGCGGGCGTTGTTTGCTCGTCTGCCAGATGGGCAGGGTGATGCCGAACTTCAGCATCGCCATCGGCATCTGCGAATTGTCGAGGTAGTTTTTCTCCAACACGCCGCCCAGGCCGACGAGGAAGTCCGGATAAACTTCTTTTTGGGCGGAGTCCAGGCGGCGATCGGCGGCAGCGACGGCGGCCTTTTGCGAGGCCATGTCGGGCGTTTGCCGCACTGCGTTCTCGCCGCCGAAGGACGGGGTTTGCACCGCGGGCAAAGCCGCGACCTCGCCCAGCGGTTCATCGCTGGACTGATTCAGCAGGCGGTTGAGTTCCGTCACCCGGCTTTTCCGGTCCGCCGCGAGATTGTGCTGCCGGGCGGTGACTTGAGAGACGGCGAGTTGCGTTTTTAGCAGCGCCTCCTGATCCTCCTGGCCGGCGACGTACCGGGCGCTGGCGGTGTCGGCGATCAATTTCAACAGATCCTTGGCAACTTCCAGGTAGCGTTTTTCCTGGTCGAGGGCGTAGATTTTCGCGTAGGTCGCGCGAACGTCGAATGCCAATTGTCGCTCGGCTTTTTTCAGTTCGACGGCTTGCTGGTCCGCTTCGGCGGATGCGGTCTCGCGGCGCGACTTGAGTTTTCCCGGAAACGGCAATTCCTGGCTGAACTCGAGCGTTCCCTTTGCAAAATCGGGGTCGGGCATGAAGTTTTCCTGTCCGGAAAACTCCAGCATCGGGTCGGCAAGGGCCCCCGCCGGTTTCACCTGTTCCCGCGCGGCGGCGATTTTGGCCCGTTGCGCCGCGATCGTCGGTGATTTTTCCAGTGCGCGGGCCACCAGTTCATCGACCGGTGGCGCGGGCGGAGAATTGGCGGCAATGGACGGAGCGGCGCTTTCATTGGTTGATTGGGCGCGAAGCACGGCAGGGATGAAAATTGTCATCATTACCAAAAACGCCGCCAACCACCTCATGACCTTACCTCGTTGATCCCGATCACGGTGCCCACTTGGTTACAAATTAACCAATTTTTCGGATTGCGCTGGAAACTCGACAATTTATCTCAATTTTTCCGAGTAATTGAACAACCACGGCCCGTTTGCCGGTCTTGTCAAGGTTATTATTCGTTTTTATGTCGGGTAAAAATCGAAAAGTACTCGCCATCGCAAAGGCTTTCTGATAGGGTGGCGCAAACGCAATGGATTCGGAAATGCTTTATCTATCGGTCGCCTGGCCGGTGTTGTTGTTGGTGCTTTGGCACTATCGGAGCCGGGGAAAGCCATTGGGAGCCAACCTCGTCCGCTTGCTTTGGCTGTGCCTGGTGGCGACGGTTATTTTCGCCTATTGGCGGTATCTGTGGCCGATCAAGGGCTACGAAGATGCGTTTCCGATCGACGATTCCTACATCACGCTGAGCGCCGCGCGGAATTTCGCCGCGCACAATCTCTTCGCCGTCAATCCGGATGCGCCACTGGCCGGCATCACCAGCCCGTTTCACGTTTTGCTGGTCGGGTTGCTGGGCAAGGCAGTGGGCGTCGTCTGGGCCGATCGGCTGCTCGGTTTTCTGGCTTTTTTCTTCACGGTCGCGGGAACGGTCGTCTGGACGCGTCAACTGAACGACGATCCGCTGCCGGCCGCCGCGGCGGGGGCGCTTTGCGCCTTGAGCGGGCCGCTGATATTCGGCGCATTGAACGGCCTGGAAACCGACCTGTTCGCCGCGCTGATCATCTGGAGCGCGGTCCTCTACGAAAAAGGTCGTCAGGCGGGCAAGTGGTTTGTCGGCGCCGGGTTGCTGGTCGGCCTGGCCATCGTGACGCGCCCCGAGGGTTATTTCCTGGCGGTCGCCATTTTTTCAGTCGCCTTTTTTGAGCGGATCAAAGGGCGGTATCCGCTTTCCTGGGCGACCTATTTCGGCGCCTTGCTGGCGGTCGCGCTGATCGTCTCGCCGTACCTCTTGGCCAATTATCATTTGCTAGGGCGGGTATTCCCGTTGACGGTTTCCGCCAAGCAGCATTTTTTCGCTTCCAGTTGCACGCCGATTTTCCAGCCGATCGTCATGACGTTCTTTTCGCCGTTGATGCTGCTGGGCCCGTTCGTGATCCTGATTCCGTTTCTATTTGTAGCCAGCGAATGGCGGCGCCGGCTTTATCCGGCGGCGTTCATTCTCATTTTTTATCTGGCTTATCTGGTGAAATTTCCCGGCGCGCTCGGACATTATTGGGGCCGCTATCAACACCCGCTCTTGCCGTTCGTCCTGGCCGGACTGACGGTCGGCGCTGTGCATTTCGTCGCGAAGAAAAACGCCCGGCATCCGCGAACCGGCACCGTGATCGGCGTGATCTTGGCTATCTTTTTGTTTGTGGGCACCGGCCTCAACACCTCCATTCAGCGAGGCGTCTACCGCCATGCGATCGAAAACGCCAAGGACGGCGGCTACCTCTGGGAAGTGATGGAGTGGCTGCGGGCCAACACCGCACCAGGGGATTCCGTGGCGACGCACGACATTGGTGTGGTGACCTATTTTTCCGGGCGAAAAGTGATCGATCTGGTCGGGTTGAGCGACCCGGAAATCGCGGCGATCTACGCCCACCACCAGGCGCCGTGCGGCGGATTCAATCCGCGCGCCGATTCCCTATACCAGTTGCTCGCCAAACGCCGGCCCAAAATCGTTTATTTCGCGCCCTCGTGGGATGAACTCTACCTGGGTCTGCTCCGCATCGACGGTGGCCGCCACCTGGCCCTGGCGCATCGCTCGGAGGCGAAATTCGACCTCGGCGCGATCAAAGATCTGAAATTCCACGAATACGATTTTTATCTTGGCGATTGGGTGAACGACCTGCGCCAAACCGGAACCGGTCAGTCCGCCGCGACAACCGCCGCCAATTAATTCAGCGACCGAATCAATTCGACTTCTGCCGCCAACCGGCCGCGTCGGAAGAACGCCGCCGGCGTGCCGATCGGCGCCGGAACCGTGAAGATCGTCCGTCCGGAATAACGCTCGCCGGTAAACAAATGCTCCCATTCACCTTCCGGGAGATAAACCTTCACTTGTTCGCCGCCCTCGGTCACCACCGGCGCCAACAGCAGATCGTCGCCGATCATCCATTGCCCGTGCGCCTGCAGCGACTCGGCCCAATCCGGATCGACCAGCTCCGTGTGACGGATCAGCGGCAAGCCCATGGCGCGCGCTTCGTTGGCCAGTTGAGCGAAATACGGGAAAAGCGCGGCATGGATTTTGGCGAAACGAGTGAAATGCGCGAGGGTTTTCGGATCGCTGTCGAAATTGTGGTTTTCCAGCTTCTGCAGGCCTTCGTGTGTGCGCATCACCGGGGTAAAGGCGCCCAATTCGGTCCAGCGCAAATATAGCTCCTGGGTGCTGGGTCCGCCGGAAAAGCCGGCGATGTCATGAGTGAAAAACGGGATGCCGGCCAGGCCGATGGTCAGCCCGGCGGTGACGACGGTCGGCAGGCCGTCGTAAGGATCCCAAGATGCTTCTTGATCGCCCGCCCAAACGATCTGCGCCACTCGCTGTTCACCGCTGAAGCCGCTCCGGGTCAGCAAAACGTAATCGCCGTCCGGATAAGCCTCTTCCAACGCCTCGCGATTGAGGCGATGCCAGAGCGTCGGATACAGATTGTGCGTCGTGGGCGCCGCGCCGTTGTCCAGGACGGCGTCATAAGGCAACCACTCGCCGAAATCGGCCATCCAACCGCGCATGCCCAAATCGATGGCGCGGCGGGCGAAGTCCTGAAACCAGGCGCCGGCCTGTGGGTTGGTGACATCCAGCAGGCTGCCGACGAAGGTGATGATCGGAAATTGATAAACCCGGCCGTCCGGCCGCCGAATCAGGTAGCCGCGTTTTTCCGCCGCCGCGTATTGATCGTAACGCGGCACGATGAATGGATTGAAGTATCCCAAGAACCGAATGCCGCGTTCGTCGAGGGAGGCGATCCATTCGCGGAGGTTCGGATACAACTGCTCATCGAGCGTCCAATGATATTTAACGCCGAAATTTTGCAGCCCGAAGTTACGCAAGCCCACCCAATCCTGTACCCAGACCGCCGAAACCGGGATCCCGGCTTCCAGTGCCGTTTCGAGTCGCGCCGCCACCATTTCAGTGCCGCCTTGCGCCGCCAACCAGACTCCGGCGAATGCCCAATCGGGCGGAATCCGGTCGGGACGGCCGATCTCGGCGGTCAATTGCGTAACGATCGCGGCCGGTTTTGGACCCGGCAACACCAGGAAAGAAGCCGTCGCGCCGTCCCACGCTTCCACCGACCATTCGCGACTGGAAAAAGATCCCAGATCGAAGAGCGAATAGGTGGTGTTTTCGAGCAAGAACCCTTTTCCGGCCGCCGGGTCGAGAAAATAGGGCATCGGGAAATAGGTGTCGTGCAAATCGCCCTGGGTCGGCAACAACGGTAGCGGCCGGCGGCCGACGCCTTGTTCCTGAACCCAAACAGGCATTTTTTGACCGCGAAAGTCGACGAAATTGTATTGTTCGCCGAACCCCCAGAACCGATCCTCGGCCGATAGCGCAAAGCGCAGCCGGATTGCCCGGCCCGCCTGGTCTTTCCGCAAGCTGACGAGCACCCGCAAATTTCCCGCCGCCGTTTCGTCGAAGGTGATTTCGCCCACTTCCTGATTACCGGCGTTGAGAATCACCCGATCGGCCGCTTTCGTGAGGTAGAGGGTCTCGGTACGCACCATTCCGGGATTGATGAAATAGAAACCGAACAGCATGCCGACATTCGGATTGAACAGCCGGCGCTCGACACCCGTGATGGTAAACAGGAGGCGATCATCCCGCGAAATATCCAGACTGCCATCGGAATGTAGTTGCCAGTGCCAGCCTTCATCCGACGCGACGGAATCGTCGTCCACGGCCGATGGATCGCCGTTTGTCTGGCGATCCTCGCCGCAACCGAGGACGGCGAGCAGCAGGCAACAGAAGAAGGCTACGCGAATCCGCCAAGGCATGCTGATTCTCCGGTCGGCGCGGGTAAAAATCATCGAATCCGCCGCGGCTGCGCCATCACGGCTCCGGCGTGACCAGAATCGCCGCGCCCACGCGCAAGGCCGGCAAGACGGCCTGCCAGTGATCCGGCGCGAGTTTTACCCACGTCAGCGGCGAACGGTCGCCGCCGTCGAGCAACTCGAAGTTCAGCGGCTCGAAACCGTTCGGCGGATACAGGTCGATCGTCAGGTCGGTTTTTTCGTGCCATTCCCAGGGCGTCAGTAGATTCAATTGATAGTCGAGGTTGGTCAGGAGGACGACGATGCCGCGCGGGCTCACGGCCGCCGTCAAGTCGACCGTTTCGTCGTTTACCGCGGCGATGAACCCGGCCGGGGAAATGTCGCTTTCGAGCAGCAGCGAATCGATCTGCCGCAGTTCCGCGACGAGCTTGGCCATTTCCTGTTCCGGTTCCTCGGGGCATTTTTCGTCCCATTCCGGATTGTGGTTGAACCACAAGAGGCCTTTGACGCCGTAAGCGAGATTTTGGAAGAACTGGGCGCGGATTTCGTCGGCCGAGGTGCAGCGCAATTGAACGCCGTTGATGTCGAGCGTGTTGAACATCGCCTGCGTCCAATTCCAACTCGGGCGCGGTTCGGCGGTCGTTTTCATCGCGAAGGCGTAATAGCCGGTGAACTCGATCCGATCCCAATAGAACAGCGGCCAGTTGTAATTGCACTTCGGCGCCCAGACGCAATAATGGTCCATCCCGCTGATGTCGGGCAGGGTGCCCCAGGCGGGGAACTGATAACTGCACGCATCGTAAATCCACAGCGGTTTGGCATCGCCCCAGAGGTCGCGGTTGTTGCGCACGCGCGGCAGCGCTTCGCCGGCGGGGCCGGAGAGGTCGCCTTCGCCGCTCACCGCGTTGGTCAGCAAGCGGGGATGATCGCCCCAGTCCAGAATGAAATTCTGAAAGTAGGCATCCGGTTCGCCTTGGTGCGTAAAGAGATAAAAATCGTTTTCCTCGGCCAGGGCGAATACCGTTTCCGGCGGATTCGTGTCGGATGGATAATAAATGAACATATTGATGCCGACACTCAGATAGGTTTGCAGCGCGGCCTCGTCGGTGAAGGCGTCGTCGCCGTTCCAGTCGCCGACCGGGAAAATCGGAGGAAACAAGCGCAGGGATCGCGAGACGGTCAGCGCGGCGCGGCCGTCCGTGCCGTGCACCGAGAAGACCCGCCAGGGGCCAAACTCGACTCCCGCCGGTTGGGGAACGCGGATCAACGCTAATTCGCCCGGGGCGATTTGCGGATTGTCGATCGAGACGTAATTGGAAACATCCAGGCCGTCGATCGACAGGCCCGTCACAGTCAAGGAGTCCTCGGCGTCGTTGCGCACGTGAACGAGGATTTCATCCGCCGCGACGTTGGCGGTGATGTAGCTGGGGGTCAGCGAGGGAGCGGGTAGGGTCCCCGAATAGCTCCAGATCTCCGTCTCACCCTGCTTGATCTGGATCGTCACGGGATCGCCCGCATCGAAAGCCGCCGAATAGGAATGACAACGCAGGATGGCGATGTCGCCGGCCAGCAACTCGTTGCCGATGACCTCGCACCATTCCACGTCGCCGTCGGTCGAATTGCCGGGCAAGCCGTTGATCAGAATCGTGTCCGGCGCGCAATCGAAGGGCACGATGAAAAAGCCGTAAAGCAGACCGCCGTGATCCGGCTTCGACCCTTGTTCGATCACCTCGGGGTTGTAGTAATTCGGCGCGAAGCCGATCTCATCGAGCGCCCCGATGCCGGTCGGCAAGTCGCCCGCCGTGACCAACCAGCTCGATTTGTCGGCGTAGCCTTCCTCGTTGGTGACGGTCAGCACGACCGGGAAGGTTCCGGCACCGAACGCATGCTGGGCGGTCATGCCGGTCGCCGATTGGCCGTCGCCGAAGTCGTATTCGTAGGTCAGGAGGCTGCCGTTCGGATCGGTGGAGTCCTCGCCGGTGAAGGAAACACTATCGCCGACCGCGGCGAAATGCGTCGATCCGGACAGGACCGCGATGGGCTCCTTGGCGTAGTCGGGAGTATCGTCATTATTGTCGTTATCGTTGTCGTTATCATTGTCATCATCGTCGTCATTGTCGTCATTGTCGTCGTCATCGTTATCGTCGTCGTCAGCGGCATCATCGTTGTCGTCATCGTTGTCGTCGTCGGCGGGCCCGGCCTGATCGTTGTCGTCATCGTCGTCCGAATCGCAGGCGGAAAGAGAAAATAATGCACCGCCGAGGGCAAGCAGGAAAACCATAAATAAGAAGTATTTGGTCATGACACGCCCTTTCCCGATGGAAGGTTGCCTGATGAGTGTCCTAAATGTGGCACTGAGTGTCAAGACTTGTCAGCACAATACAGAAGACTTGTCCACGCCAGGCGCGAATAATTGCCCTCAATGTCTCGGCGGCAGAGCTATTTTGCCGCGGGAGCCGACGGCGCCACGCCTTCGGCCGCCGGTTTGACGAGAATTTCGGGTAGATTCAAGCCGACCATCTTGAACAGGTCGTTGTATTGCGGCAGCGAATTAAGCATGCCCGCCAGGAAATTCGCCGTGGTCGGCACGCCCTTGCCATTGCCCATATTGTCCCAGACGACGACCTTGTCGATCGACAGGTTTTTGATGGCGTCGACCTGAATCTTGGCGATTTCGGGCAACTGCTGGGCGATCATCAGCATGACCGCTTTGTTGGCGTCGCCGCCCGCCACTTGCAGGTATTCGCGCAAGCCTTCGGCCTGTTTGGCGAGGTTTTCCATCAAACCGCGCGCCTTGCCGAGCATTTCTTCGTAAATCGCGTCGCCGGAACCCTTGGCCTCCAGGCGCAGCTTTTCGGCCTCGGCCTCGGCCGTCAGGCGGATGCGCTCTTTTTCGATCTCGGCCTTGACTACGGTATTGGCGAACTGTGTGGCGCGATCACGCTCGGCGCGCTTGGCTTCGGCGTTTTTCTCCGCCGCGTAGGCTTCTTCCAGGGCCTTGGCGGTGGCGACTTTTTCGGCGGCGGTCGATAGGCGTTGGGCCTCGGCTTCCTTGACCTTGCGATCGGCCAGACTGTTGGCGATGGCCACGGCGGCGAGGTTTTCGCCCTGGACGGCCGTGGCGTTGGCCGCCGATACCTTGATGCGCTGTTCTTTTTCGGCTTCGGCCTTGCCGACTTCGCCGTCGCGTTGCTTTTGCGCCACTTTGATTTTCGCTTCATTGATGGCATGCAGGGCGGCTTCTTGGCCCAGCGCTTCGATGTAGCCGGATTCGTCGATGATGTCCTTGATGTTCACGTTGATCAGCCGCAGGCCGACTTTTTTCAGTTCGGTCTCGACGTTTTCACTGACATTGGCGAGGAACTTATCGCGGTCGGCGTTGATTTCCTCGATATCCATCATGGCGATGGTCAGACGAAGCTGACCGAAGATGATGTCCTCGGCGATCGACTTGATCGCCTGCTGCGGCAAGCCCAGCATCCGCTCGGCGGCGTTGAGCATGATGATCTCCTCGGTCGAGATGCCGACCGTGAACACCGAGGGCACGTTGATGCGGATGTTTTGTTTCGAAAGGGCCGACCGCAAGTCGATATCGATGGGAATGGGCGTCAGGTTCAGAAAAGCGTAGTCCTGCAGCAGCGGCCAGACGAACGCCGCGCCGCCGTGGATGCAACGGGCGGCCCGCGCCTGACCGGACGCGTCCTTGCCGGTTTTGCCGTAGATCACCAGGATTTTGTCGGACGGGCAGCGTTTGTAACGGCGCAGCGCCGCCAGAAAAATACCGAAAAACGCCAACGCCAGAATGGTGACGAAAATGAGAATATACACGACTTATCCTCCCACGCGGTTGAGACTGAATTTATGCCTTACCGACGATCACGGTTTCACTGTCCAGAATATCGAGCACCTGCACCGCGGCGCCGGTCGGCAAATCCTCGCCGTCGGTCATCGCCCGTAGCTCCCGCAATGCGCCTTGATAGGCCACCATCACTTTCCCGACGCCTTGCCGGCGGCCGGGAATGCGCAAATAGACTTCGCCGTGCTGGTACAGCGCATTGGTGATCCGTGTGTTGCCCGCCTCGGTGATTTTGCCGAGCATCGCGAAGATCCAGGCGAAGAGAAACATGAAGGCCAGACCGGTCAGGCCGCCGATCGCCGCGGCCAGAATGGCCGGAAAACCCGCGTGATGCGAGGCGATGCCGAGCCAACTGAAGGCGGTGAAGAAGATGATCAGGCCTTTGACGGTAAACAGCTTCAGGCCCGTCGCGCCGTGGTGCGTCGCGTCCGCGTGATCCACGCCGCCGTCATCCAGGCTGCCGTCGGAGGGGACATCACCGTCCGCGTGGTCGGCGCCGAAGCCGATAATTTCCAGAATGACTTGCAGCAGGGTCAGGACGGACGAGGGGACCGCGATGATCCACAGAGTCTTTTGAAATAACGGCAGGGCGTCCCACCAGGCTTGTAAAAAGTCCATACCCGCACCTCCGCATCAGGGTGACCGTTCGGGATCGGGAATCGCACCGGGATCGAAAAACATATACCCCGTTTTCAAAGCCATGGAAAGGCGAGCGGCCGTCCCGGTCGTCGCTCAACAGCCGCAGGCGCCGCGCTCGCCGTCATCGTCGTCCGCCGGGACGGCGGAGTTTTTATCGTCATCGGCCAGATCGTTGTCGTCGTTATCGTCGTTGTTATCATCATTGTCATCATTGTCGTTGTCGTTGTCGTTGTTGTCGTCATTATCATCGTTGTCGTCGTCATCATCGTCGTCGACCGGACCGTTTTGCTCCGGCAGCGGAAATTCATAGTTTCCGGTGTTGAACGGGTCGTGCTGATGCGAGGTCCATTGGAGATTGCCGTCGGCGGGTCCGGTCGTTCGCCAGACGAAGAGGTAACCCTCGCGCGTCACCGCCGCCACCTCGAGGTAGCCGTCACCGTCCATGTCGCCGACCGTCGGCGAGGAAATGATCCAGCCGCCGGTGAATTTCGGCCAGCCGGCGGGCTCGTCACCCAGATGGTTATAGGCATGCAGATAATACCCGCCCGATCCGCCGATCAACTCGGGTAAGCCGTCGCCGTCGAGATCGGCCACGATGTTTTCGCCCACGAATTGAATGTCCTCGAAGGGCCGGGGAAAATGTCGCAGGCTGGAGCCGTCGTCGAGGTACCAGGCGCCGACCAGGGAATCGGCGGGGATGCGCAAGCCGGCGAAAACCAATTGCAGCCCTTGCCGCAGACCCAGACCGGATTTGATGATCGCCAACCGGCCGCTGCCGTCGAGATCGGCGAGCGACGAGTTGCCGTTCATCGTGAACATCAGCGGATCGATCGTGCCGTTTTGCAGACCGAGAACCAGCGGTGACATATAGCGAATGAGTTCGCCGTTGTGGTCGTAGACGGCGGGCACCAGCACGCCGGCGTGAACCATCACCTCGTCGTAGCCGTCGTGGTCCAGATCGGCCGCCACCGGCGAGGTGGGCGTGCCGGTGCCGAAATAAGGCAGATAATCCATTTCCAGGCCGAACGGCGCAACGGGCCAATTTGGCAGGAACGGGCCGCCGGCGTGGTCGTTGCCGTCGCGCCAAAGCGCGTACACGCGGCCGTAGTAATCGTCGTATTTTTCGTTGGTGGCGACGACGATCTCCGGGCGGCCGTCGGCATCGAGCTCGGCGAGCGCGGGCGTTGTTACGATGCGCGTGCCTTCCTGGCCGGTCGAGTCACGGCACAATACCGGCCAACCGGCCACCGGCGATCCGTCCGATCGCCAGGCGTACACATATTGGTCCATTCCGGCGGCGACGATTTCCAGCGCATCATCCGGCTCCGGATCGAGATCCACCAGAACCGGCGAACCCATGAAGCCGTAGTCGACCTTCCATTCCGGATTCAGGTGCGTGGGATCCATCGCCACCGGAAAACCGGGCTGTAACGAACCGTCCGCCTTCCAGACGTACAATTCGCCGTCCATGGAAGCGACGACCACCTCGACCGTGCCGTCGAGATCCAGGTCACCGGCCGCCGGCGAGGCCAGAACGCTCTGCCGCCAATCTGACGCCATCTCACCCGTGCGGTAGGCGGCGGAATTCAGGTAATTGACTACGGAGGGATCCTGTCCCGGCGCGTAATCCATCGGCGCCGGCCAGCCCGGCAATTCGGTGCCGTCGCCGCGAAAGGCATGCACCCGACCGTCGGCGCTGGGGACGATCAGTTCGAAAATGTCGTCGCCGGTCAGGTCAGCCATCAGCGGCGAGGCTTCGCCCGAACCCCCCAGGTCGCGCGGAAAACCGCCGGCCCAGTCGGCGTCGCGATAAAGGAAAAACTGGTGGTAGTAGAGCACCTCGTTGCCCAGGGAATCGTCGACCACCAGGCGAAGCAGTAGGGCGTAATGATCGGAGGCGTCGCGGCTGATGGCTTTTCCCTGGGGCATGGGAAAATCATTCGGATCGACGATGCCCAACTCGCCCGCGAGCGGCGCCGACAAATAGTTTTCCTGGGTGATGACCGTCCAGCCGTCCGCCGCGGGCTCCAGGCCGACTTGCGCCTCCAGGCGGTAACTGTAAGGGCGGCCGCGACGGGCGTCGACGTAACCGACGATCGAAATAGAGTCCTGCGCCGGGCCGACGATCTCATACCAGGCGGGCGTTTCGATATAGGCTTCCGGCGGGATCGTGTCCGGCGCCACCAGGTCCACCGCCGCGCGCACGTTGAGGCGGCCGTGCCCGAAGTATTTGTCCCAACCCGGAAGGCTTTGATAGATGAATGGATTGTGCGCCGCTTCCGGACGGTAGACGTCGGTCGCGCTCATCGCCACCAGCCCCATGACCTCGGCGGAAGACAACGGCGGGTCCAGGTCGATCTCGATCGCCCGCGAATAAATCAGGCCGAGCGCGCCGCCCATGATGCCCGTCGCGCCGCTGCTGCAAGCCCAACTGGCGCCGCTGACCGTGATCTTCGAGCCCCAGTTGGTGCAGGCGTCCAAGGCCATGAAGCTCGTCACCTTGTCCAAATCCTGGTCGGGAATGACGTTGTTGGTGTGAATGGTCCTGCCATATGTGGCCGGGTAATTGTGGTGGTAACTGTTCTCGTCGGCGGCGCTGGCCGCGAACGACACGTTGTGGGCCAAGGCATATTCCACCGCTTCCCGGGCGAAGGGCGTGTTGTTGATCGTGCCCAGCGCCTCCAGTACGACCTGGGCGCCGCTGTCGGTGGCGAAGATGACGCCTTGCGCGAAATGGTTGACGTCGGCCACGAAGCTGTCGCCCACCCGCACGGGGAGGATCAGGCAGCGTGGGCACACCCCCGAGTCCTCGATGCCGTTGTTGACTTCGGCGGCGGCCATTTTCGCCTCGCCGGTGCCGTGCCCGAAATAGATGTCGTCGTGCGGATCGTTGTCGTGCTGGTAAAAATCCCAGCCGCAGATGTCGTCGACGTAACCGTTGTCGTCGCTGTCGACCCCGTCCGAAAACAATTGGATCAGATCGCCCGGATCGAGGTCGTTGTTGTCGTTGACGTCGTAGACGCGGGAATCCGCGGCGTAATCGAGCATGTTGAAAACGCCGTCGCCGTTCGCGTCGTAGTATTCGCTGCCTTCGGGCAGGGGTAGTTCTCCCCGATTCAGGGAATATTTGTGAAGCAAATCGTCCGTGCCCCAAACGACGCCGCTGTCCAGCACGGCGATGACCACCTCGGGCGAACCGGTAGTCACCTGCCAGGCCCGGTCGGCGCTGACGCCCGAACCCAGCGGGATTTCCTCGGGGCGGATCGTATCGAGATAATCGTCGTTGATGTAGGAAAGCAGATACCAGCGCCCGGCGAAACCCGGATCGTCGGGCGGCGCCTCGCGCGGGTCCTGGTCCGGCCCGTTCGGCCAATTCGGGTTGGCGGCAGGAAGCAAAACCGGCCAAATGCCGATCGCGAGAATGACAAGGAAATAGTGGAACAGCCGGCGACGCATCGATACTTCCCCTGCGGAGTCTTTATCTCATGGTGTTTGCGAATATTTGGACGCAACTAGTTTAGCTATTTACGCAAAAGCGACAAGACAAAATTATTTTTAACAATCGGGTGTCAATTATTGTCACTCCGGCGGCTGTTTGCTGCCCAATATTGACACATTCACGGATACGGCATCGTAAAATGATCGAAAAATGCCGGTATTATCAAGGAGAAACAAAAAGTTTGGGAGGAAAACGCGCTCGGTATTCTTTTTGCAATCATTATCACGCGTGGAGGATTGGGTTGGTTGGTCGATCCCCGCTGGTACTCGTTACCGACGGGGATCGACCCAGTTCTTTTTTCTTGCCTCTTCGCTCGGTTTTGCAATGCCTTCCGCAGCCTGTCGCCTGGTTTTCTTTCCTCTTGGATTTCCAAACCTTTACCGCCTTTGCTAGTTGACTTGTCGGGACGGTGAAAAGTAAGATGCGCCGTTCTGTGTGAAAGCAACGAGGTTCGCTTTGCGATCAACCCATATCCTTTGGCTCCTGATTTTCAGCCTCTGCCTGCTGGCCGGCGCCGCCTGCGAGGAATTGCCCAGCTATGAAGGCGAGGGCGGTATTCTGGACAGCCCGCTGTCCTTGGCCGTGCACTGGCCTTATGCCTATGTGGCCAACGCCAATTTCGACCTTTCCGGCGATAAACGGGGTTTCATTTCGATCGTCGATCTGGAAACGGCGCTGGTGCGGCGCGACAAGGCGATTCTCGGCCACGTCAAAACCAAGCCGTTCCTCAGCAAGATCATTCTGAACGCCGATGGCACGCGGGCGTACGTCGCCGAGCGGCGCAACAATTCGATCCGGCTGTTCGACCTGACCGATCCCGTTCACCCGGTGGAAATCGACGCCAATCCCGACAAGGAAGGTGTGCAAGGCATCGGCGTCGGCCGGCAGCCGTACGGCCTGGCGTTGTCGCTCGATGAAAAGATGCTCTACACAGCCTGCATGAGCAGCGGCCACGTGTCGATCGTCGATCTGGAAACGATGCAATTGACGAAAAACATCCTGCTTTCCTCGGGCATCAACGAATTGAAATTCGACCCGGCCGGAAAGTTCCTCTACGTGACCAACCGCAAATTCAACACCGTGACCCTGCTCGATGGCGCCTCCGGCAACATCGTCACTTCCTTCGGGATACCGACGCAAAGCAGCCTCGCCGGGTACGATTTCCGCGGACTGGATTTTACGCCGGACGGACATTACCTCTTCGTCGCCGTCAAAACGCCCAGCCGGTTGTTGATGGTCGACACCGAGAAACTGCCGATGTACCCGACTCAGGCCGTCCTGCGCGAATTGCCGATGGACACCGGGCCGATGGGCGTGGCCGTGACTCCGGACGGCCGGGAAGCCTGGGTGACGAACTACGAAAGCGAATCGATTCTCGCCGTCGACGCGCGCACGGGCACCTTGTTGAAGTCGCTGCCGAGCCGCCGCGGGCCGTCGGATATCCAGATTTTCGCCCGGCCTGAAGAACCGAATTACTATTACGCGCTGGCGGCGAATTTCAAAACTCACACGCTGACCTTGATCGATACCATGACCAAGGAAGTGATATGGTCGATCCCATGAAGCCGTGCCTCATCGCTTTACCGACACCCGCCCGGAAGCGCCCGACCGGGCTTTTCGTCCTGGCGGCGGGTTTGCTCATCCTGACCTTGCTGGCCGGCGCTTGCGGCGGCAACAACCAACAGGAAGAAGAAAAACGCAACTTCTACGGGCCGACCGAAATCGCTTTGCAGCCCTATCCGCTGCTGGAAAGCGGGCCGCTCCTGTTCGCGGTCAACAGTTGGGGCGGCAACCTGTCGATTCTCAACACCGAAAGCTACGAAATCATCAAGGGCTACGTTTCCGATCGTTGGGAAGAAAAAGCCCTCTGGGTCGGACCGGCGCCGCAGGATATCGCCATGACGCCGTCCGGCGATCTGGTTTACGTCACCGATGCGAACCGCGAAGCGGTGCGGATCGGCATCACCATCGAGCCTTGGACCATCGACCAGATCGACCTGGTGCTCGAACGCGCCCGCGTTTCCATCGTTCCCGCGCTGATCGACCCGGATGACCTGACCACCTCCATTCCCCCCGCCTGGGAGGAACGCGGCGAGGTCTGGTTCGCCGATCCGCCCAACAGCCGTTTGGTGGTGTGGAGTCATTTTGAAAACCGCGTGGACGGACAGGTGGAGCTGCCCAGCCCGCCGGTCGATTTGCAGGTCAGCCGGGACGGCGACGCGGTTTTCGTCATTGGCGAAGATACCGCACTGCGGGTGGTCGATGCCGTGACACGCCGGTTGGAAGACGTCGAAGTCTTCGTCGGTGGTCTGCCGACGCGGGTCGTCGAGAGCCCGGCCGGCGATGAAGTGTACGTGCTGAATTCCAATCCGCCGCAACTGCACATCATCGACGCGCGCACCTGGCGGCAGGACGACCTGGAAATCACCTTCCGGGCCGCGTTGAACGACATGGCCTTTTCCACCGACGGCGATTTCGGGTTCATCACCAGCGACGACGGCTTCCTCTATTGGTTCTATCGGGAACTGCATCGGGTTTGCGGCTCCTGGTACGACAAACCGTATTTCTACGATTTCGGCCCGATCGCCAATCCGACTCTGGTCAACATCGAAACCGAGGATTGCCGCACCCACGAAGAGGAATGGAAAATCACCTACCGGCAACGCGAAGACGACTGGGAAGTGGAAGGCTCAAAAAGCGGCTTGCAGATCAATCTGGCCTACACCGGCCAGTCGTACATTTCCGACCAGGGCGAGATCAAATTTCTGATTCATGCCGGTGATTACCACGAATCCGACGGCGACGCCTTCCGCATCTGGACGCGCGTCGGCAAGGAGCCGGTGCCGATGGGCGCGCTGCCGCGGGGCATCGCCATTTCGCCGATCATCGACGAACTCGGCGAGGACAAAGTCTTCGTCGCGGATCCCTCGACCAATTCGGTGACCCGCATCATCACGGACGATACCGAAAACTTCAATACGATTGAGTAGCGAAATTCGGAATGTTCGGCATCACGCAAACAAGTCGATTAATTGGCCGGTAACCGCCGCCGCGTTGCCGCTTTGGGTTTGTTCGGTGGCTTGACCGGTCGCCGCTACGTTGCCGTCCTGGGTTTGTTCGGTGGCCTGGCCGGCCGCCGTTGTCGAGCCATCGCCTTCGGTTTTTTCGGTCAGGATTTCCCGGTTGGCTTTGAGAATCTCGCGGCTGGCTTCGTTCGCCACGGCGCGATCCTGGGAAGAGGGGTCGGCCGGCGCCAACGCGGCCGCGCGGACGCGTTCCATTTTGCGCACGGTCGCTTCCGGATCTTTTTCCGGACTGACGCTGATGGCGACTTCGCCGCCGATCGCGTAGCGCTTGCCGTCGGGCCCGACCTGGTAGGTGTAACTGACGCCGCCGGTGATCCCCGCGCCGGCCGCCTTATGCGCCATTTCGTGCGCGCGGACCTGCCGGTCCCGCGTTTTCAACTCGGCGACTTCTTTTTTTTGTTCCGGGGTCAATTGATCGTTGGTCGTTTGGGCGGCGCCGTTCTTGGCCGTGGAGGAGGCGTTGCCGTTCGCCGCGGTTTTCTCGGTGGGCGGCGAGCCCTTAACCGCGTTGGTCAGGCCCGGGTAAAGACCGGATGCGCTGATTGATCGGATCGGCATTAAACCTCCTCACATCCCTTATCGGTATTTCCGTATCGTACTGTAACAGAAAAAAGGCAGCGGGGAGAACGCTGCCTCGACAATTGGGACGTCGGAGAAGAGGTAATGACTTGCGTCGAGTGGGTTTTACTCCTTCGACTACTAGAAACCGACGATCACCCCTGAGTACTTTGAACAAACCGGCCAACTCAAGAAATCGATCGCTTTGCCCCCAAAACCTCTCACAATCATCCGGTCAAGCACTGTTGATTCATCGCCTGTCGTCAATTAGTGCATCGGAATCGCCTGGGTACTCCTGAAGAATATTTTCCACCCGGCCCAGCGTCGCGATTTTTTCAAAAAATCATCGTGAATTTCGGATATCTGAGATAATTAACAGGGAAAATCGTCGCTTGTCGACCCATTTTTATGATGTTTTAAATTATTTACGCAACGATATCAATTAGTTGGCGAAACAGCTCCAAATTGGGCATCGGAATTGCAAAAATATTTATTGTCTTTATTCAACCATTGAGTCGGCACCAATAAGCAGGTAGCGAGAGCTAAATTGTCGGATGTTTTCGCATCGGTTATCAGCCTGCGAAGGAAGAGGAACTTTGTCCATTTATTGGTGACGACCCGATTTGATCGGGCATGGACGACGCCGTCAACGGCCATCCGGATGGGCCGAAAATGGGCGGCGAACTGCCAGATGATGATCCATCGGAAGCGGTCATTTTACCGCGCGGCTTCGCGGTCATGGAGCGAAATGCCGGGGCCGTCAAACGCTGGAGATCTCGATTCAATCGCCGCGGCAATGGATTTGCCCGACGAGGCGTCGAGTGATTGGAAAATCGGATTTTACGGATTCAACCCCGGCCGGTCTTTTCGATCGGTCGGGGACTTTCTTTAAAATCTTTCAGGGCCCGACGGATGTCGGGACGCTCATCAACAATTCGGCCAGCCATTCGGTCAGAAATTTTCCGCCGACCGTCGTTTGGTAAAAACGTTGATCGGAAGTGAGGGCGACATGGGACGCGCCTTCTACGTAATAGGTCGACCAGCGGCCGGTCGGCGCCAATAGATCGTCGCGCAGGGCCAACAAACCGGCGCGGTAATCCGCGGCCGGAATGATGTCCCCGCCGGTGCAGTGATTCATGCCGAAGGCGAAGAACTCGCGGATGGTCGCGTCTTCCATCGTGGAACTGAGGCCGAAGGTGCCGTTCGGGAAGGTCTCGGCCAGCCACGAATGCCAGCCGCTGAAGCCGTCGCCGTTGAGTTGGAGGCAATCGGGGCAGCCGTCCGCGACGACCGGGTCGGTATTCCAGAGCAAGCCGACCAGCAATTGCAGGCAGGGGCTTAGAACGTCATTGGATTCGAACAACGGGCCGGAATCGTCGAGCAGGGTGACCGGTACATTTTCGAACGCCCGCGCCAGATGAGCGTAATTGAGCATCACGCCGAAGCCGCCTGCGCTTTCGCCGGCGAGCAGCACTCGTTTCGCGTCCCCGAATTGTTCGTGCAGATGGGCGATGATCGATTCCATGTTCTGATAGCCGACGTACTGCTGCTTGCCGGCAACGCCCGGCGCGGTTCCATCGGGTTGGCTGCCGGAATGCAGATCGCCGGTGCAATAGGGCACAAAGGCGATGTTCCAACCGCCGACCGGATTTTCCGGGTTGGCCAGATTGTAGATGCCGTGGCTGCCTTCGCCTTTTTTCCAAATTTCGAGGTCCGTCGCGTCGAACTTCGCCGGATTATCCGCGCAACTTTTCGGATCGAAACAGGCGCCGCCACCTTGCAGAATCACCGCCAGGTTCTCGGATTCCGGGGCAAGCCGGATCGCGATGCCGGTTTCGGAACCGTCCCGGCAATACGTTCCCGCAATGGGCGTCCACACCCAATCCGTCGCCGCGGTATCGTCGTCGCCCGTATCATCGCCGGCGTCGTCGTCCGTCGATTGATCGTCGTCCGTCGTCTGATCGTCATCCGTCGCGTTGTCGGCCGAATTGTCGTCATTGTCATCGTCATCGCCCGAATCGCAGGCGAGCCAACTGACTATCAGCAAGAGAACAAGGAACGCGAATCCCCGGCGGATGTTTTGCATGAAAAGCCCTCGGCAGCTAATTTTCAGGAATTCTTGACCGAAAGAGGAAAAGTGTGCAACCTGAATTGTTCGGCAACCGTAATTTTTCGTCTTTTCGTTTTCGTCAAACGCCGTCGAGGTGCAAGGAAAAAGAACGATGGGAAAAAAATATCATTTCGAAACGTTGGCGCTGCATGCCGGTTACGAGCCCGAACCGACCACCGGATCGCGGGCCGTGCCGATTTACCAGACGACCAGCTACCGGTTCCGCGACGCCGATCATGCGGCCGATTTGTTCGACTTGAAGGAAAGCGGGCACATCTATTCCCGCATCAGCAATCCGACGGTGGCGGTTTTCGAGAACCGGATGGCGGCTTTGGAAGGTGGCATCGGGGCGCTGGCCGTCGCTTCGGGACACGCGGCGGAAGTGTTGACGTTGCTGACCTTGCTCAAAGCCGGCGATGAGTTCGTGTCCGCGCTGACGCTTTACGGCGGCACTTACAACATGTTTCGGGTCACCTTGCCGCGGATGGGAATCACGGCGCGGTTCGTCGACATCAACGACCCGGCGCAGGTCGCGGCCGCCGTCAATGCCAAGACCAAGGCGATCTACCTGGAAACGATCGGCAACCCGCGTTTGAACGTTCCCGATTTCGCCGCCATCGCCGCTATCGCCCAAAATGCCGGTATCCCGCTGATCGTCGACAATACCGCCGCGACTCCCGCGCTTTTTCAACCCTTCCGACATGGCGCGGATATCGTCATTCACAGCGCCACGAAATTCATCGGCGGGCACGGCAGTTCCATCGGCGGTGTCATCGTGGACGGCGGAAAATTCCCTTGGAACAACGGGAAATTTCCCGAATTCACCGAACCGAACCCGGGCTACCATGGGATGAAGCTCTATGAAAAATTTAGTGAGCAGTCGTTCATTGCCAAAGCCCGCGTCGAGATGCTGCGCGATCTGGGGCCTTCGATGAGCCCCTTCAATGCTTTTCTGTTCATTCAAGGGTTGGAAACCCTTGCCCTGCGAATGCAGCGACATTCCGAAAATGCCCTGGCGCTGGCGCAATGGCTGCAAGGTCATCCGCGAGTCGCCTGGGTCAGCTATCCGGGCTTGCCGGGCGATCCATCCTACGAACTGGCTTGCCGTTACTTGCCGCAAGGCGCGGGCGGCCTGGTGGCCTTCGGCGTCAAAGGCGGATTGGCGGCGGGCCGCAACCTGATCAACCACGTGAAATTGTGGTCGCTGTTGGCCAACATCGGCGATGCGCGTTCGTTGATCATTCATCCGGCGTCGACGACCCATCGTCAGCTTACCGACGCGGAACGCGAGGCGGGCGGAGTCGGCAACGATTTGATCCGGTTGTCGGTCGGCTTGGAACATCTTGACGATATCATCGCCGACCTGGATCAGGCCTTGTCGAAAACCGGATGATCCCTTCATAATGCGACATTCGCCGATCAAAGACAGGATTCGGCCGGCCGTTTTGTGCTCGGTCGTTTCGATAGAAAAGGAATAGTCATGCAGCTCCAGGAGCCCGGTGAGGCGCAGGTTTTCGATCTGGTTTTAACCGATTTACGGCTGGAAGCCGGCGCGGTCGTCGAGCCTTATCTCGTTCGCGGCTGGTGGTGGGGACCGACCGAGGATCTGGCCGGTTTGAATCAATTGGCGATGGTTATGTCCGATCGCGAATACCGCTCCCGATCATGGCAGGTCGTGCGGCGGGATCGGATGGCGATCGAGGATTGGCAACGAAAATTTTCCACCCGACGGCCCGCTCGATCCGCGGCGACTTTATCGGCTGAAATACCAACGATTCTGCTGGTTCATGCGTTGACCGGCGATATGCGTGCGGGCGGTCCCGGCGGTTGGTGGGATAGGGTCGTCGGCCCCGGAAAAGCGCTTGATCCGCGTCGCTACCGGCTGCTGTGCTTCAACCTTTTAGGCTCATGTTATGGATCCAGCGGACCGGCGGATGAAGGTTTTTCGCGTCGCGAGGATGATGATTTTCCGGCGCCGTTACCGGTTGCGAAAGGCAATCATCTTTTGCCGGAGAACCTTCTGCCGGCGACGGTGACAACCTGGGATCAGGCACGCGGCATTCTGCTGGCGCTCGACGCTTTGGGGATCGACCATCTTTATCTGGCGGCGGGCGGTTCGCTGGGCGCCATGATCATTTTGTGCCTGGCAGCGCTGGCGCCGCACCGGATCGCGCGGATCATGCCCATCGGCGCCGCCGACCGCGCCACTTCGTGGGTCATCGGCTGGAACCACGTGCAGCGCCAGGCAATTTTGCTCGATTCGAATTTCCCGGCCGATCCGCGGCGCGGCGTGGAACTGGCGCGGCAGATCGGCATGCTGACCTATCGGGCGGAAGAGGGCACGGAACTGCGGCAAGGACGGCAATTGGCCGGGTTGCCGGACGGCGAAACGGGCTGGTCCTCGCGAGCGCCTTATCAGATCCACACCTATTTGGAGCACCAGGGCCAGAAATTGGTCGATCGTTTCGACAGCGGATCCTACCTGGCGCTGCTGGGCGCGATGGATCACCACGATATCCGCCGCCGGCCTTCCTGGGCGGCCGAACCCGAACCCTGGGGTGAATCCCGCATTCGCGCCAGCGCGCTGTGCGTGGGCATCGACAGCGATCAACTGTTTTTCCCCGCGGCCATTCGCGCCTTGGCCGAGCGGTTGAGCGCCCAGGGCGGTCACGGAGAATATCGCGAGTTGACGACGCCCTTCGGCCACGACGGATTTTTAATCGAAACCGATAAAGTAAACGAATTGATGAAACGGGCCGTGGAGTTGCCGGCGCCGCGCTGATCAACGACGGAGACGAAGGTGGAAAACAAGGACCGGACCTATCGCGTGATGAAATTCGGCGGCACTTCGGTGGGCAACGCCGAGCGCCTGCTGCAGGTGATGCGACTGATCGAAAAAGAAAACGAAGCCGGATCGTTGGCCGTCGTGGTTTCCGCCATGGGCCACACCACGGATCATTTGATCGACGCGGTGACGATGGCCGCCACCGGCGATATGGGCCGCGCGGAAACGATCGTCGACCGCATCGAGGAATCGACGATCACCCACGGCAACAACGTGCTGGAGGCGCTGCACAAGGATCATACCGGCCTGGCTTTTCGCCCCGACCTGATCGACCCGATTCGCCAGGTGCTGGCCCCGCTGCGTCAGTTGTTGCGCGGCGTCAGCATCGTGCGCGAAAAAACCCCGCAGACGCTCGACCTGGTGATGAGTTTCGGCGAGCGGATCAGCGCCTCGTTGCTTACGCTGCTTCTCCAGGCGCGACGCGTCGACGCCGTTTTCGTCGATGCGCGCGATTGGGTACTGACCGACGACAGCTTCGGCCTGGCGAAGGTCGACGTCGAAAAAAGCCGGACCCGCCTGCGGGCGCTGGCCGCCGCCTGGACCGGCAAACTTTCCGTTCACACGGGTTTTCTGGGCCGGACCGCCGACGGCCGCACCACGACCTTGGGCCGCAACGGGTCGGATTACACGGCCGCGCTGCTGGCGCAGGCGCTGGAGGCGCGCGAGGTCGTCATCTGGACCGATGTTTCCGGCGTGATGACGGCCGATCCCGCGATCGTCGATGACGTCTATACCGTGCCGCGCCTCAGCCATCAGGAAGCGCTCGAGCTGGCCAATCTGGGTTGGCGCATGTTCCACCCGCGAACGATGATTCCGTTGATCGAATCCAACATCCCCATGCACATCCGCAACACCGCCGATCCGGAAGCGAGCGGCACGTACGTGGACGCGGCGGGCTCGCCCGACGCGGATCGGCCGACTTGCGTCACCAGCCTCGAGGATCTGGCGCTGATCGAAGTGGAATACAAGCAGGTCGCCGAGGAAACGACCGTCGGCGAACGGGTGCTGCGGGCGCTCGACGACGGCGGCGTCGTCGTTTGGATGGCGGTGCAGACGCCGCGCGGCCGGGCGATCGCCGTGGTCGTGCCGCATGAACAAAGTCGGCGGGCCGAGACCATCATCCGGGATGAACTGGCCCGGGAACTGGATCGCAAGCTGGTCGGGGCGCTGCGGATTTCCGCGCCGGTCACCCTGGTGACGCTGGTCGCCGAGGCGATGGGCCGGACCGTCAACGTGACCGGCCGTTTTCTGCATGCGGTCGGCCGCGTGGGCGTCATGGTGCGCGCTTGCGCCCAGGGCGTCGGCGAACGGTCGATTTCCGCGGTGATCGACGCCGCCGACACGCACGTGGCGCTGCGCACGGTGCACGCGGCGTTCAACCTGGCGCATCAGCCGGTCAGCATTTTCCTGCTCGGCAAGGGAACGGTCGGCAGCCATTTCCTGCAGCAGATCCGCGCCCAGAAAAAAAGCCTGCTGGCCGATCACAACATCGTGCCCCGCGTGGTCGGCCTGGCCGACAGCCGGCGGGTGCTCTTCGATGCGAAAGGCATCGATCTGGAGCGCTGGAACGACCTCCTCGCCCAGGCGCCGCAGGCGGGCGACGCGCCGCCGAAAATCCAGCCGCTGCTCGATGAATTGCGCCGCCTGCCGGTGCCCGTGCTGGTCGATTGCACCGCGGAAAAAGGAATGGAAGAACTGTATCTCGAGGCCTTCGCCCGCGGCATTCACGTGGTTGCCTCCAATAAAAAGCCGCTCACGTTACCGTGGCCCGAACGGCAGACGCTGATGGGCGCGGCGCTACGCCATCACCGATCGTACCTCTATGAAACCACCGTCGGCGCCAGCCTGCCGGTCATCAACACCTTGAAAAACCTGGTCAACACGGGCGATCACGTCTTGCTGATCGAGGGCGCGTTTTCCGGCACCTTGGGTTACCTCTGTAATGAATTGATGTCCGGGGTTCCGCTGTCGCAAGCCGTGCGCACGGCCAAGGAACTGGGCTATACCGAACCGCATCCGCGCGACGACCTGTCGGGGATGGACGTGGCCCGCAAGGCGCTGATTCTGGCGCGCGAACTGGGCTACAAGGTGGAACTGGAAGATATCGAGATCGAGCCGTTCGTGCCGGTCGATTTGCTAAAGAAAGACGATCTGGAGGAATTTTTCCGTTCGTTGACGGAAAGCGATCCGCTCATGCGAAAGCGCATCGAACAGTTGCAATCCGAAAATAAATTGTTGCGTTACCTGGCCACCATCGACCCGGAAGCCTCCAAGGCCGGCAGCAAACTCGTCAGCGTCAAACCGGTCGGTATCGGCATGGATCATCCGGCCTCACGCCTGCGCGGCAGCGAAGCGTTCGTTTCCTTTACGACCGAACGCTACCAGAAATACCCCTTGATCGTGCAGGGCGCGGGCGCGGGCGGGGCGGTCACGGCGGCCGGTGTTCTGGCTGACGTTCTGGAACTGGCCCAAATGCTGCGCGGCAAGTGACAGATTCCTAAATTCCCCAGGTTAAAACATTTGGACAATGAAAAGATGACTCGTCCGCGTTTTTTGCGGATGGTTCAATCTAATATTTTTTCTGGTTCAAACGAAAAAAAGACAATAAATGTCTTGTCCTAGACAACATATTGAAAGATCGGTCCCTCAAAATTGCAGATATGGGACATTTTTTACTTGACAACTTACCGGGCGGTAAGTAAATTTCCTGCCCACGCTTACTTACCGGTAAGTAGGTTGATTAGCAAGGAGATGGTTGGATGAAACGAATGACGCTGATCGCAACCCTGACGGTATTGGTCTTGATGGCCGCGCCGGGCTGGTCGTTCGCCCTGGACCTGAAGGAATGTCTCGATCGCGGCATGGCCAATTCGGATCGCGTAAAAGCAGCATTGGCCGGCTGGGATCAGGCTCGGATGCAACGGTATGCCTCACCGCTGAACTTTTTACCGACGCTCAGTGCGCAGGGCAGTAAAACCTGGCTGGATGTTCACAGCACCATGCCGGAAACCTCGGTATCGCTGCCGGCCGGATTGCCGGCGGAACAAGCGCAATTGCTGGGGGCCATCTTCGGCGCGATGGATTTCAGCTCTCTGACGGCCGTGCCGGACCACAACGACGACCTGACGCTGAGCGCCTATCAACCGTTGACGCAACTGCCGCAGATCGCCTTTTACGACAAGGTCGCCTCGGACAGCACCGAACTGGCTCATTTGTCCTACGAAGTGACCAAGGACCAGACGGTGTTGTACCTGGCTTCGCAATACTTCGGCGTGTTGCTCGCCCGCGACCGGACCCGCGCCTTGCAGCGCGCGCTCGAACAGGTGGAACGCCTGAAGCATGACGCCGAGAACATGATGCAACAGGGGATGATCACCAAGGCCGACCTGCTCAAGTTCCAAATGCGCTACAGCGAGGTGGAGATGCAGTTGTTGCAAGCGCGGAACGACGAGGCGGTCGCCAAGTCGCATCTGGCGCTGCTGCTTGATCTGCCAATCGAAAAAATCGAATGCGCGGAAACGGAGATCGCGCCATCGGCTTTGAAAGAGATGTCCTGGTATCAAGAAACCGGCCAAAAGGATCGGCGTGAATTGCGGATGGTCGGCTTGCAGGAAGGGATCGCGGGCGCGACCCGCAACGCCGCGTATCTGTCGCTGCTGCCGCAGGTCGGCGCCATCGCCTCGGCCAACTGGAACGAAGACGGACTGGACACGACGCCGGACCGCACCTACGCCGCCGGCTTCGCGCTGTCGTGGAATTTCTGGGGCTGGGGCGGCGATGTGCTCAAGGCCCGCGCCGCCGGTTATGCCCGCGAAAAGGCGATCTTCGAGGCCAACGCCACCCGGATCGACCTGCGCGTCTCTATTGAAAAAGCCTGGCGCGACGCCACCGTCGCCCGGCAGGTCGTCAAAACCTACCGCGAAACCCTCGACCAGGCCGAGGAAAATTTCCGCATCGAAAACAACCGCTATCAGATCGGTAAATCCACTGCCGCCGACTTGCTCGGCGCGCAAACCCAATTGACCGCCGCCGACACCGGTTACAAGGCCGCGCTTTATAACGTCGCCTTGGCCGACGCCAATCTGGAGGCGTCGATCGGTCATCGTCCATTTTCGCAGCTTACGGGAGAGTCGGATCATGAATAAATACACGTTGTCGAAAACGCCTCAGGTGAAAGTGATCGCTTGCGCGAGCCTGCTCGCGCTGTTGCTGCTGGTTTCGATCGGCTGCGGCAAGGGAACCGATGCCAAGCAGGACGGCGCCGGAACCGCCGAAATCGCGGTGCCGGTGAAGGTCGTGGTGGCCGGACAGGGACAGAGCGGCGGCCAGATGCTCGCGACCGGTACGCTGGAACCGGTCAATCAGACGCAGATCGGTTGCAAGGTCGGCGGGATTGTCGCGGCGGTTCACGTCGAGGTCGGCGACCGGGTGAAGAAAGGCCAACCGCTCGTCACGTTGCAGCTGACGGATTATCAGTTGGGCGTGCAACAAGCGACGGCGGCGTACCAGAGCGCCCAAGTCAACTTCGAAACCGCCGAGAAAAACTACCAACGCGTCACCAATCTGAAAAACGACGGTTCGATTTCGGCTGCCGATTTCGATCAGGCCACGCTCGGTTACAAGGCGGCGAAGTACGGCCTCGAACAGGCCGAA